>JAFAVN010000475.1 GCA_019242435.1 Verrucomicrobiota bacterium
CCTCCAACCAAAAGAAATAAGACTGCTGAGATGGTTAAAATTAGCGCCGTTGATCGGGTTCTCTTTACTGGCAAATCAGCGGCTCCAGCGCCTGCAACCGGACTGATCGGAAGCTGCGGCAACACTGCTGGAGACGGATCCGTGCCCGGTCCGGGAGAGGGGAGCGCTTCCGTCCGAATCCCGCTCACCGGCACCGGTTGAGGCAATTGCGGCGTTGGCGTTTGCGGGCCGATCACCGCGTGCTTCTGGTTGGCCCCCGCCCTGTCCAGCAAGATCTGGATGGTGGATGCTAGTTCTCTCAGGTGTTGCTCGAATGGCGGCGTTAATGCGTCCAGCCAACGTGATGAGTCAAGGTAGCAATCCAGGGTCCGCGCAGGCGGAACATCTTCGATGCGAAACGGAATAATGGGAATCCCATGCTGAACTGCTCGTTGAACGTCACGTGTAACCTGCTCCGAGCGATTGGCATTGGAAGAAAAGATCAGGAGCATGCTATGGCTCATGTCGATCGCTTCGATAATGGCCTCCGCGTTATCGACACCCGGCAAGACATTCCTGGGTGCAATCCAGCATCGGATGCAAGCAGCTTCGAGGGCTGCACAGGCGGCATCGGCTGCCAGCTTGTCAGCAAACGCGTAGCTAATAAGAACGTCCAGTGCCATCTGAGTTCTAGACGAAACAGACGGGAAGAAATTGCAGCATTTTTTCGGCCCACGGTCGAGTACGCACTTTCTCCGGTTCCGGGTTCCCGATCCTCGCTCCGGGTTCCGAGTTCCGAATTTGAGCACGTCATAGCAAACTGCGAACCTGGATTTGAGCATGGACCTACTCGGAGCCCGGAACCGGAACATTCTATTGTTGCCGGACCGGGCGCGATGCGCGTAGAATGGTCAGCGCTCTTGATTCCTAACTGGTTCACTCCAGGAGGACAAAATGAATCTCTCTCTCCATCTGGCTAGGGCGCTGGCAGCGGTAGTCGCATTGCCGGTCGCGATTGTTTTCACTTCATGCGAAAAACCGGCTTCGGCCACATCGACAGGTCCACCGGAGGTCTTGGTTTCGGAGGTCATCCAGAAAGAGGTTCCCATCGTTCAGGACTGGGTCGGCACCTTGAATGGATCCGAAAATGCTGATGTCAGAGCGAGGACCACGGGATACCTGCAAAGCCGTAACTATCAAGAAGGTAGTTATGTTAAGAAGGGCGACTTGCTCTTTCAGATCGACCCCCGGCCTTTCGTGGCGGCCCTGGATCAAGCAAAAGGCCAACTTGACCAAGCGAAGGCGAAGTTGATTGCCGATCAACAGCAGGCGAAGAGGGCGGCGGAGTTATTTCAAGGCAAGGTGATTTCTGAACAGGAGTACACCAACGAAACGCAAGCCTATCAAACCAGCTTAGCGGCGGTGTCCGCGGCCCAAGCCGCCGTGGAGGAAGCGCAGCTAAATCTTAATTACACGAACGTCACTTCCCCACTGGATGGTATTGCGGGCCAGGCGCAGGCACAGATCGGTGACCTGGTCGGTACCGGGTCCAATATCGTTCTGACAACTGTCTCCCAGCTCCAGCCGATACGTTGTTATTTTCCGATTAGCGAGCAGAACTATTGGCGTTTCGCGGATGAAATTAAAAAAATGATGGCTGTGCCTGAGGAAAAACGACCGGAGCGGGTCGAACTCATCTTGCCTGATGGCAGCGTTTATTCGCATAAGGGCAAATTTGCTTTCGTTGATCGCCAAGTCGATCCCCAAACCGGAACCATTCAGGTGGCCGTCAATTTTCCAAACCCGGAGTTGACGCTGCGACCGGGACAATACGTGACTGCGCGAGCCCAAATCCGGACGATTCCGGATGCGCTGTTGGTCCCCCGGGTGGCGGTATCGGAACTGCAAGGCGGGACTCAGCTAGCGGTGGTTAACCCCGACGGTAAAGCGGAGATCCGGGCGGTGAAAACCGGACCGGTGTATGGAAGGTTGATCGTGATAACCGACGGAGTGAAGCCGGGTGAAAAGGTGATCGTAGAAGGATTCCAGAAAGTCAGGCAGGGGATGCAAGTTTCAGCCAAACCGTATTCGGGTTCAGAGAACAATCAGGGAGAGCAAAACGCTTCGAAGTCCAGTTTGCCGTCCGACCAATCATAATCGGAGGTCGCTAATGTCCAAATTTTTCATCAATCGCCCGATTGTCTCCATAGTGATCGCCATCATCATGGTAATTGTCGGAATCGTCTCATTCCTGAGCCTTCCGGTCTCTCAATATCCTAATATCGTACCCCCGGAGATTGCGATTAACGCGACTTACGTCGGGGGTGACGCTTTGACGGTTGAACAGTCGGTGGCCACCCCGATCGAACAGCAAATGAGCGGGGTCGATCACATGAACTACATGTACTCGCTCAACGCGAGTAATGGTTCGATGAAGGGGACGGTTGACTTTGACGTGACCACGGATCCGAACATTGACCAAGTGCTCACTCAATTACGGTCATCGCAGGCCCAGTCGCAGTTGCCGACCAGCGTGCAGAACTATGGAGTAACCGTTGCCAAGTCGACGGCGGCTCCTTTGATGGTGATCTCGTTGTACTCCCCAACGGGGCAATTCGACTCCACGTTCTTGGCCAACTACTGCTACATCAACTTGAACGATCC
>JAFAVN010000488.1 GCA_019242435.1 Verrucomicrobiota bacterium
TTCCGGCCCAGCATAGCGCAGAAGGTCTCACCTCGATGACCAAACGAAGAACTGAGCTTGGTATAAAAGGCGATTCTATCCCGGCAAGCTGGGAGGAGACAGTGGCGGCCTGCCTGGCGCGAGACCCGGCGCAACGTCCCGAGAGCGTAAAGGAAGTAGCCAGGCGACTGGAAACCGATAGTTCTTCTCCGTCTGTCCCGCCGACGTCGCAATTACCACGGCCGCCCGGGCCAAGAGGGTGGCCACTGATCGCCGGGATCCTTCTGCTCCTGGCGTTTGTATCGGTGATCGCTTTTCACTACTTCTACCCGGCTGGATACAATCCGTCAGCATCGTCGTCACCCGGTTCTTCCTCCCCCATGGGATCCAAGGACGTGCTAAGTTCGACGCCGTCCGCGACTCCCGGCCTGACGGAAACGTTAGAGCCCGCGCTCAGAGCCACAACAAATCCATCTCCTCAACCCATTGCGACTCTACCCCCCGCAACGAATGCGACAGCGTCGACTGAGGTCAGTGAAACTCCTTCGCCCGAAGCGACCCCGCCTTTTTCTGGCGGATCAAATACCGCCGCTTCCCCTGAGCAGAGTGCAAGCCCTACCCAACAAGAGACCGTCACCTCGACGGAAACCCCGCCCCCGGGCGCTTCCGCAACTTACTTAAGTCCAAGCGAAATCGATGCGACCAAAGAGGAAGTGGTAAACCGGATCGATGCGCTGCCCGGAATGAATGACAAGGAAAAGGCCGACTTGATAGGCAAGATGAATAAAGCTCATTCCATGGAGCGCCTGGTAGTGGTCGCCTTCGAAATTGGCCAGACGGTCCCCGGCAGAACCGTTGCCGACGAACTCGTTAAGACATTCTCCAAACCGGAGATGTGCGACAAATTGAGTGACCCGACGATCATCCTGGTGGTGGCCGGCTACGCAGACAAGGGCGGACCCGTGGACCTGAACCTGCGCCTCTCACAAGAGCGAGCGGCGAGCGTCAGCAAGATTCTGAAACAACGTCTTAAATTGGCCAACGCCATCCAAACGGTCGGAATGGGCGGAACTGAGCTTCTTAGCAACGGGCGACCAGATCAGAATAGAGCCGTTGAGGTTTGGGCGGTTGCGCCTTTGTAGTTCCTGATGAACGGGCAGGGCAGGTCATCACTGACTACTGGTTACTACCACTTTTCACCTCATCAGCCGCTCGATTATCAAAAACCACGGAGGCCGGCTCATCGCGCGGTCCAATTACGGCCCAGGAACTACCTTTTATTTCAATCTCACCTAACGTCTTACACCTGATGAATCATCTTGCGACGTCGCCTTCGGCCGCGCGGTCAGGGCGGTTCAAGAAAGGCGAGGTTCCAGAAGTGCCTATGCGCATCTGGGATTTTACAAATTCCGTTTTATTCAGGTTGCTTGCCTCGTGCTGGCCCGGCGCTGACAGCTCGACAAACGGCTCCGGAGGAGCCAGATCTTTATAGATCCCGGCGCAAAAAAAAATTAGCCCAGTAGGAGCGATATCGGTTTTGGAAAATTCTTAACCACCGCTCCTAGCGGAACCGCCTTCGCTCGTTACGGCGGCCCCGGGCTCTTCGGTTTGCATCCGAGGCTGCCATGATATGGCGTAAAATCTTTCATATACAGGGCCGTTCCGGTCTTGCTGAAGCCCAACCGTGAATAGAGTGCGACAGCAACTTCATTGGCAGAATCGACCTCCAGTAAGACCGCTCGCACTCCCATTGGTCGCAAGGCCTCGCAAACACTCTTTAAAAGCTGCGCACCCAGCCCCTCCCCTCGCCTGTCGCCAGTAACCCAAAGGTCGTCAAGCACGGCGACCCGGCCGCCATGGTCGATAGAATGACGGAAATAAATCAAGCTATAGCCAATGTCCCGATCTTCGACTGTCAGCATCCACGCCCGTCCAAGGGTTGAATCCGCGCAGAGTTGACGAATGGCTTCAGCTTGCTCACAACCAACGAGGTGCTCGCTCTCTCCATGGAAGGCTCGCACCAACCGGATCAATCGGTCGGCCTCATTAGGTCCAACGCTGACGATTTCTGCTTCTGTTTTACTCATGACATTTTTGTCGAGAAACGCCTGGTCTGAGATTTAGCCGATCATGGCGATCTGCTCGAGCTTAGCAGTCGCACCCAAATAGTCGGTGAGGCTCGCCATAGCGCAGCGGAGACGGCTCGTCGCGTCTACGCTACGGTAGCCTGTCACACTGCTCCGGCCTTACGAGCGCGATCGTGCCATTCCGAGCGTAACTGCGGCACTTCGAGCAAGCGGGGGAACAACTGATGGTCGAAAAGGTAAGCGTTAGCAACATCGCTAACGGTGACACCGTGATCCGGCCGGGAGAGGATCTGGATAGAATCGAATGCTGCCAATTCGCCTTCTTTTATAATGCGCAAATAGGCGCCCGGCCGCAGGGCTTTGGCAAAAGCTGCGGGAAAAGCCGGATCGTTAACCTTTAGGCCGAGCTTGTAACACGGGATTCTAGGTTCTGAGACTTCTAACTCCACCGAGCCTATCTTCCAATGCTCACCGATGACTGCGTGCGTGAGGTCGATACCCCTGGTTGTCAGGTTCTCACCAAAATCGCCAGGCACAAAGCGTCGCGAGTATTGCGTCGAGAACCATTCGTAGTCTTCGTCGGCATAGGCGTAAACTGCTTTGTGGGGCCCCCCATGATTCTCTCGATCCGCCTGTTCGTCGCCCTCGATATTCACACCTCTAACGCGGACGCGACCCACGATCGGTTTCTTATAGATACCCGTGGTTACCTGTCTGCTCCTGGAGAGGACCGTTCGAGCCGCGCTAACGTTGATTGAGAGAACCAAGCACGGCGGCTTCGAAGCCGCCGATGCGCTCAAGGGTTCGCTTGGATCAGCCATTTTGGTTTGAGAGGATGAGGAGTTAGAACTTTCCGGCTTCCAGGAGTCCGCTTAAGAACGAGCGGATTTGATCGGAGATTTCCTCGACGTGAGTTTCAAGCGCGAAATGGCCCGTATTGTAGAAAACTACCTTTGCCGAAGGGATATCCCGGCGATACGCCTCAGCGCCGGCAGGAATAAAGAACGGATCGTTCTTACCCCACACGGCGAGCAGCGGCGGCTGATACTTGCGGAAGTACTCTTGGAATGTTGGATACAATTCAACGTTACCGGCGTAATCAAGGAAGAGATCAAGCTGGATTTCAACATTACCGGGACGCTGCAGCAGGGCGGTGTCTAGCCAGTAGGACTCCGGTTGCACCACGAGCGGGTCCGCCACCCCATGCAGGTATTGAAACTTCGTACCCTCGAACCCGACGAACTCGCGCAGCGCCTCCCGGTTGGCCGGGGTCGGGTCCTTCCAGTACTTCTTGATCGGATCCCAGGCGTCTCCCAAGCCGTCTACATAAGCATTCCCGTTCTGTGAAATGATTGCTGACACCCGATCAGGATGGGCTACCGCGAGCCGGAAACCGGTTGGTGCGCCGTAATCAAAAACATAGAGGGCGTAGCGCGTTAGATTCAGCCTTTGAACAAAGGCGTCGATGGTCACGGCCAGATCATTGAAGCTATAATGATACTTCCGATCGGCGGGCACCTCGGTAAAACCAAAGCCCGGCAGATCCGGGGCAATCAGTCGGAAGCTCGACGCCAGCCGAGGAATCAGTTGCCGGAACATGTGAGAAGAGGTGGGATAACCGTGCAGCAACAAAAGCACGGGACCGTCTGCGGGACCGGCTTCCCGGTAGAAAATCTTGACTCCGTCTGCTTCAACAACTTTGGGCTGAATGGTGGGAATATCTGGCGGGTTCATGGTGGCGGCTGATGGGTTTAGATTAGTAACTTATCACAGTTAATCTTAACAAGTTACACGAAGTTCCCTGAAATCAGTAACTTGTCAAATGGCGATTTTATAAGTTATGCGACGGCTTCTCTCTCTCTGGGAGTGCAGAAGCCGTTTGCGAAGATCGTGACTTTTTCGGACTGGCTCGACGCTGCTCCTGCACTCCTCGAACTCCTAGCCAAACACCAGGACATGCGGGAAGAACAGGTAAAACAAGACTCCAATCAGGACCAGATAAATCAGGAGGATTAGCGTCCAGGCCATATTATGGTAGATGACAGCGCCCTCATTGCGGACGAATCGGCTTGTGGAAACACCCACGCTGGCGGTTTGCGGAGCCACTGGCTTTCCGACCTCTGCTCCCACTGAATTCAGTGTTGGTAGAAGAAGCGGCGGAAAACCCAGTAATTTCCCGACTGCAGCCTGGAAAGCGCCGAACATGGCGTTGGTAGAGGTGTTGCTGCCGGAGAGCGCGACGCCGATCCAACCGAGGACGGGCGCCACTAATATGAACCAAGGCCCGATTCTGGAGAATCCGTAAGCTAGTGATCCTGCCATACCTGAAAAATTGAACACAAATGCGAGGCCGAAGATGAAAACGCCGACCAGGCACGCGCCCCACATCTGGTGCCATGTTTTAGTAAGCACTTGCCGGAACTGGTTGGCGCTTAACCTGAGGAGCAGAGCCACGACAATCCAGGAAGCCATAATGGCTGTCCCGCCGGAAAAGGGCGCCCAGACGAATGCGGCTGAGACCTTGCTTCCCTGAGCAATTGAAGATGCCGCCTCAACCGACAACTTAAACGGCGCATATTTGGGGAGCACCGACCAGGGGCCGGTCCA
>JAFAVN010000124.1 GCA_019242435.1 Verrucomicrobiota bacterium
ACAGGCTCGCAGCGCGGGGTGAGGGTGGAACAAAGCCATTAAAGCCGTAAAGCCGTCGTACGATACTCCCAGGATACCGACTTTCCCATTTGACTCGGGAATATTCTTCACGAGCCAATCAATCGTGTCATATGCATCTGTGGAATCATCAATCGCCGAGCCATTCAGCGGACCGTGCAATGGTGGGTTCATCAGATAATCTCCTTCTGAATGGTGCTTGCCACGGACATCCTGAATCACTCGGATATAGTCTTCGTTCAAAACCAGATCATCGACCACGTCTCCCTCGCCGAGAACCGACGCTAAATGCCGGCTGGAGTGCTCCGTTATGTGTTTACTTGCGTCGTATGGAGTTCGAGTCAGGAGGATCGGTGAATGCCGGGCGCTGCGGGGGATCAACATCACGGTGAAAAGCTTTACGCCATCCCGCATGGGAATCATTGCGGTTCGCTGCACATAGTCGAAGCTCTCCGTGTTCGGAGTGAATGTGGGTGGAATCTCACTTCGGGTTTCCGGCGTTGGGCCCGGCTCGGCGGCCAAAGTGAGCGCGGAGGTAGCAACGGACAGAACTGAGGCAAGGACGAAGGGTAACGCGCTTCCTGACATAATCATTCTTTCTTACTCGGTGGTTCGGAATGGAACCAATTCCAACCATAAACGCAAGCAGGTCATCTGAACCGCCGGCAAGTCTAGCTTAGGTGCTGACAGCGGTATGTCAGTAGATATTAGGCGTTTGGCGTTCGGCGTTTCGCGTCCGCGAGCGGTAACACAGGCGCGTGCAAACCGACGATCAGGGTGACGAAGTAAGCACCGCCTCGTTCTATTTTCGCTGCAAACACCTCGCCCCAGGAGCTCTCCGTGCCGCAACTCAGATCCCTGAATCGTTTGGTGATTGTTTACGTGCATCTTCCTGCTAAAAGGAATCAGTGGTTCTCCGAGCCAAGCCGCAGTTGATCTGGTTGGACGCGCAAGCGCATGTCGACCTCGGTCTGGTTGCTAAGCCTATCCATTAAATTCGGTATGCAGACTTCGCTAACAGATCCAGCGCTCTGGCATCGGATCCATTTCGGATTCACGATCACCTATCACTACCTATTCCCCCAGCTTACCATGGGACTGGTCTGGTTCCTGGTTTATTGGAAATGGCAGGCTCTGCGAACCGGAGAGGAAAAATACAACCGGGCAGCGCGGTTCTGGGCCAGAATTTTCGGCCTCAACTTTGCCGTGGGCGTCGTCACGGGCATCCCGATGGAATTCCAATTCGGGACAAATTGGGCGGCTTTCTCCAAGTACTCCGGGGCAGTCATCGGGCAGACGCTGGCGATGGAGGGGATGTTCGCATTTTTTCTCGAAAGCGCATTCATTGGCGCATTGATCTGGGGCGAAAAACGGCTCGGCCCACGCAACCATTTCTTAGTGGCGGTGGGCGTTGCCACTGGCAGCTGGCTTTCCGGCGGTTTTATCCTGGTCACGAACGCCTTTATGCAACATCCGGTCGGATATGCGGTCGGGTCGAATGGCACGCTCGCATTGGCGGACGTTTGGGCATTTCTCCTCAATCCCTGGGCCCTGGTTCAGTATGCTCATAATCAGTGCGCTGCGTTGGTGACCGGTTCATTTGTCATCTCCGCAGTGGGAGCGTTTTATGCTTTGCGGGGGAAGCATAGCGAACAAGCTCGTGTCTATCTGAACACCGGCACGCTGGTTGGCTTGGTTGCCTCGCTATTGGTCGCGTTTCCGACCGGTGACGCTCAAGCGAAGATGGTCGGAGCCCATCAACCGGCGGCCTTGGCGGCAATGGAGGGTCTCTTCCAGGGGACTCGGCTGGCGGATGTGACGGTGATCGGCCAACCAAATGTCAGTGAACAGCGTTTAGAGAATCCGATCCCGCTTCCGGGTCTATTAAGCTTCTTGGCCTACGGAACCTTTCAGAGCTACGTGAGGGGACTGAATGAGTTTCCCAAGGATACTTGGCCTGATAACCTCGAGCTACTCTATTACGCGTTCCATCTCATGATCACGCTGGGCACGATCTTTATCCTGATCATGGCTTGGGCAAACTGGAAACGCTGGCGCGGGCGCTTGGAATCGAGCACCGCTCTACTCTGGGTGCTTATGCTGGCGTTTCCATTTCCTTACATTGCGAACAGCTTGGGTTGGATGACAGCGGAACTCGGCCGGCAACCATGGCTGGTCTATGGCTTATTCCGAACGGCCAACGGCTACAGCCAGGTCGTCAGCGCCGGCGATACCATCTTCACCCTCATCGGTTTTGTCGGGCTGTACTTTGTGCTTGGTCTTCTCTTTCTTTACCTCACCGGCCGCGAGATTTATAACGGTCCGCACGATCCGGATCCCGCGCCGAACCCCCAGGTGGCACCGGCATGATAACCCTGTGGTACGGAATTCTGGCCTTCATGTTGACGACTTACATTGTGCTGGATGGCCGCAATTTCGGGGCCGGCATCTTGCATTGGATCGTGGCTCGCAATCAAAATGAAAGGCGGCAGGTGATCGCTGCCATCGGACCGCTGTGGTCGTGGCACGAAGTCTGGTTGGTGGGAACGGGAGGCGTGATGGTAATGGCGTTTCCTCGGTTGATGTCCGCCTCGTTTTCCGGGTGTTATCTCGCCTTGATCCTGATTCTTTGGTGCTTGTTGCTGCGTGGCATCTCCATCGAAGTAGGCGGCCATATGGGTGACCCGCTTTGGCAGCAATTCTGGGACGCGATTTTCGCTTTCAGCAACGTCTTGCTGGCGGTGTTGTTCGGAGCGGCGTTGGGCAATATCGCTCGCGGGGTACCCCTGGCTCCGGATGGCACATTTTACCTGCCATTCTTTACCAACTTCGGCATCCGCGGAAATGTCGGTTTGCTGGATTGGTACACCGTGCCGATGGCGCTGTTTTGTGTCTTAATATTAACCGCACATGGAGCGACCTACCTTACCATGAAAACCGCAGGAGCGGTCCACGAACGATCGGCTAAGCTGGCTCGCCGCCTCTGGGTAGCGGTAATTCCCGCTTTTGTTGTCATTACCATTTTGACCTGGTTTGTGCGTCCGGAACTGCTGGAAGGGATCTCGGTTCGACCCTTGGCCTGGCTGACGCTCCTCATTTGCCTGGCGAGCGTCTATGCCATTGTGACCGGGCTCCGCCATCAGCGCGAACATCTCACTTTGCTGGGATCCACTTTTCTGCTTTTTGGGCTTTTGATGACCGGAGCAGCCGCACTTTTCCCGGTCATGCTCTTCTCCACGATCGACCCCAAGCTTCGATTGACGGCCGCTGATTGTGCCGCGCCGGATTCGAGTCTCGCGATTGCTATCGCTTGGTGGATTCCGGCCCTGATTCTGGCCTTTAGTTATCTCTACATCGTTCAGCGGTATTACGCAGGCAAAGTGAATGTCTCGAAGGATACTCAAGGATTCTATTAAATCGGTATCGGCGCATCAGCGTATAAGCGTGCGACGGGTCGGCGTTTGCTGCAACAGAGCGGATCGGAGCTCATAGTGGTGGGCCGAAAACCGAGCTGCTAGTTCTCACCCAAATTGGGCAGCTTTCCCCAGTTGCTCCCGGCATAGACCCAGACCGTGCTATCGTTGCACAGGGCTATTATCTCGCCACTGGGCAGTGTGGCGATTTGTTTGATCTCCCTTTCAATGTCAGCTCTTGGCGAATCAGATTGCGGCATTTCCAAGTTTAAGAACGAGAAGTAACCGATGGCAATTGAAAGGAGTTCGGTAGTTCAGGAGTGAAGGAGAAGCGCCCGGCATCATTCTGCACTCCTGAACTCCCGAACTCTTTCCCAGTCACCTCCGGCGCACGGCCAAAATCAGCGCGGAGCTCCGGCGGGTTATCTGGTAGCCGAATCCGAAGGTCAACGGCTTCGGACTGCTGGCGGCGTAATCCTGGTTCAGGTCAGTTTGATAGAAATTTTTGAATAGAGCGATCGGGCCTGCGTAGGTTCCAAAGAAGCGCAAGGTCCATCGATCCGATGTTAGATAGCGAACTGGAATTCCAGAGTCGTCCTGCAGGATCGAGGCACTGACGTTAAGTAGAAGCGACCGGACAACGCTGAAACTATCTTGATGCATCAAGTAAGATGCGGATTTTAAGAAAGAGTTCGTCGGACCAAGATTCTGACAGAAGCGTAGCAAGGCAGGATTGCCCCGCACTGCGCCGTCTGAGAGATCGGCGGTGAAATAATACAGACTTTTTTCAGCGCGCACTCGAGAATCCCATAGGAGAATTCTAACGCCCCGGACGCTACCCCGTGGGCCGTCCAGGACCGCTCCGCTGGAATTCAAAGAAACATAGTCCAGCTTTTCAATGTCCATGCCGGATCGAGCAATAAACACAAAGAGAATCGGCAGAACGCCTTTTAGCTGAGATCGGGAAAAATCTTCCCTCATGTCTTTGGTTTCGAAATACGTGTAGTTCAGCGCAGAATTGAGGGAGATCTCGATATTCTGCAGCGTGCTGTTGAGAGCTGGCAACGGCAAAGTCAGCAGGTCCGGCATCGATTCGATGGTCTCTAGACCTTGAAGAACGTAGGCGGGAGCGTCGGGAAAAAACGCATTCGCGTAGAGGAAGTCGGGGCCGGCAAAAAGATAAAGACAGACCCGACTGGATTGGATGTCTGGGAGCAAGTTAGCCTCTCGCCACGTCCGGATGTTTTCAAGTTGGCGCTGCTCGAGTTTGGCAAACGAGCTGTTCA
>JAFAVN010000136.1 GCA_019242435.1 Verrucomicrobiota bacterium
ATATCGTGGAAATTGAATGCAAACCCTTTGGTAAGCCATTACGAAATCCCCTAAGGTGGACCAAGGACGAAGGACTGATTGCGGTCCGTTCCCTCTAAAAGTTATGAGTGCGAGTGCGACAACCAAGGAATTGAATGAGCTTCTGTCGGCGGCAGTTGAATACCAGGCACCTCCGGCTGAAGAACGAACCTCTTTTTTACGCGCTGTTAGCAATGAGATAGAGGCTCTCGAGGAAGAGCTATTAACGATTTGCATGGAAGAGACGGGGCTGGGCCGGGATCGGCTCGCCGGCGAAAAAGCCCGGACCGTGAACCAGTTTCGGATGTTTGCCGATCTCGTACAAGAAGGTTCGTGGGTAGACGCTCGCATTGACACCGCGCAGCCGGAGCGTAAGCCTTTACCGAAGCCTGACGTGCGGCGGGTGTTGCAACCCCTCGGACCCATTGGGGTCTTCGCCGCGAGTAACTTTCCGCTGGCATTCTCCGTAGCCGGCGGGGATACCGCATCTGCGCTGGCTGGGGGTTGTCCGGTAGTGGTCAAGATTCATCCGGGTCATCCGCGGACGGGGAAAATGATGGGCGATGCGATCAAACGCGCCGTCAAAGAAACGGATGTTCATCCCGGTGTATTTGGGTTGCTTAGCGACCAGAGCATCGAGACCGGAATAGCACTGGTGCAGCATCCAGCAGTTAAGGCGATCGGGTTTACCGGTTCTCTGGCCGGCGGCAAAGCATTAATGAGCGCTGCCTCCCGCCGGGCAGAGCCAATCCCGGTATTTGCCGAGATGGGGAGTTTAAACCCCGTCTTTGTGCTGCCCAATGCTTTGGCAAAGAGAGCGGACAAAATTGCCCAGGGATTGGCTGATTCAGTCGCGTTAGGGTGCGGCCAGTTCTGCACGAAGCCGGGATTCATAGCCGGTGTTGCTGGTCCAAAGCTCGATTCCGTCACCCGGCAGTTAGGAGAGCTACTGTCAAAAAAAGAGACGGGTCGAATGTTGACCGAAGGGATTTCCGGTCGGTTCAAGAAGCTGATTGAAGAGCGTCGCGGATTCGTTTTAGCAGAAGGCGGCGCCATTTTGTTAGGAACCGACCTGGCTTCGTTTAAGCAAACACCTGCGTTACACGAAGAGATATTCGGTCCTGCGTCATTACTGGTTAAATGCCAGACAGAATCTGAGCTGTTAGAATTGGCCCGGCATTTGGAAGGGCAATTGACGGCCACTTTGCATGCGGACGAGGAGGATCTGCCGCTGGCCGGCAGACTGGCCGAACTGCTCCGCGAAAAAGTGGGCAGAGTGATCTGGAACGGCTACCCAACCGGGGTAGAAGTATGTCCTTCTATGCATCATGGAGGACCTTACCCCGCCACCAGCGATGCCAGGTTCACTTCGGTTGGTACCGCTGCCATTCAACGATTCGTACGTCCAATCTGTTATCAGAGTTTTCCACAGATGCTTTTGCCCCCTGAGCTCCGGAATGAGAACGTGCGCAATATCTGGCGAACGGTGAACGGTAAACTAACTAAGGAAAAGGTGACTTAAAAGGCTGGAGCCCGAAATAAATAGACGATGACCAAGTCCGAATTCTTGGATCAGATTAAAACCGCTCCGGTAGTTGCGATTCTGCGTCGACCGAAGGTGGATCTGATGACTTGCGTCGCTGTGCTGGTTGACGCCGGGATCCGTTTCATAGAAGCCACCATTGATTCCCCAGATTGCTTAGCATTCCTGGAATCTAATGCTGAAAAATATGACGGCGCGTTAATCGGGGCCGGTACAGTAACCACTCCAGAGTTAGCGGGAAAAGCAATAGCGGCCGGCGCCAAATTCCTGGTTACTCCAAACACGAATCTAGAAGTAATCCAAATGGCGCGAGCCCACGGCGTGCTTATTTTCCCAGGCGCAATGACGCCTACCGAGATTTTTTCCGCCTATCAAGCCGGGGCCGATGCAATAAAGGTCTTTCCTGCGGCGAGTCTGGGCAGTTCTTATTTTAAAGAGATCCGCAGTCCATTCCCTCAAATCCCCCTTATGGCGACGGGCGGCATCACGGTGGCCAACGCGGGCGATTTCTTCGCCGCCGGCGCAAATGCCATAGGCGTAGGCGGCACCCTGGCGCTAAAGGACGCGACGCCTGCCTCAATCGCAGCCTGTCAGGCGGCGGCCCGCCATCTGTTAGCGATAGCTAACAACTAGACGTTTTTTTCGGGGCGTTAGCCGAAAATAGCGCCACATAATCCATATAGGACCTATAGGAACTATGTGACTCATGTGACTTATGTGACCTATGTTAACTTATCGGCAAAACCCAAGGCCCACACGCGCTACCAATCGATTTCCGGGACGAGCATGAGTACGACAACCCCAGGGATCCGCCTCGGCAGAACCGTACGAAT
>JAFAVN010000348.1 GCA_019242435.1 Verrucomicrobiota bacterium
ATACTCGATACGGACGAGAACATTACAAAACAATCAAGGTCGAGATCTTTGGTTGCTTCGTGAAGGAGCCATGCCCCGTATGCCTTGGGCTCCAGCACGCTTTGCATCCGGTCTGGCGAGAGGCTGGCTATTGGCGCATCGTCAATCACCATGGCGAGGTGAAACACTCCTAGCAGGGGGTGACTCGCTAACCCGGTCGAGGCCATAAGCCGGGCGACGTCTTCGCGGCAACCGACATCCGCCTGGATTACAGCTACGTCGACGCCGCGGCCGCGGAGGCTGCTAACAAATGCTTCTGCCTCGGGCGTCGCCGCACCACTGCGGCTGGTGAGCACCAGTCTGCGAGCGCCACTCTCGACTAACCAGTTTGCCAGCACTTTGCCGTATCCTCCGAATGCGCCAGTAATCAAGTAACTGCCATTCGGGTCGACCTGGAACCCCGGGTGGAGCACTTGTCCACGGGGCGGGCGAAATGCGTCAGGCAGCGCCACCAGGACCTTACCAATATGTTTACCCTGCGCCATCAATCGAAAAGCGGCGTCAGCCCGGCAAGCTGGAAACGAGCGAAATGGTAGCGGGTGCAGAGCACGCTGGCCGATGAGGCTGGAAATTTCTTCCAGCATCCGCCGGGTCAATGCCTCGTCCCCAGAAAAGACAGCATCCATGGCTACGACATGAAATGAGGCATTACGACGAAGAGGCCAAAGCGGGATTCGCGAATTCTGATAGATGTCGCGTTTGCCGATCTCAATGAAACGGCCGAATTCAGCAAGACAAGACAACCCCATCGGGATCGCCTCGCCGGCAAGCGCGTTCAGAACGACATCCACACCGCGTCGTTCAGTCAATTCCATAACCGAATCCGCGAAATCGCTGCGACGGGAGTCGATTACATATTTTACGCCGAGTCGCTCAAGCAGAGTGCGTTTTGTGGGACTCCCAGCAGTTGCGATCACTTCGGCCCCTAGATGATGAGCAATCTGGATTGCTGCCATGCCGACGCCGCCCGCGCCCGCATGTACCAGCACGGAGTCACCCTTTCGTATCCTCGCGACATTGTGGAGGGCGTGCCAGGCGGTCATGAAAACGACCGGTATGGTTGCCGCTTCTTCAAAGGACAGACCATCCGGGATACGCCGGATATCACCACCTCTGGCCAAGGCATGCGTAGCCAGCCCGTAAACAGCCAACCCGAAAACCTTGTCTCCAGGCTTAATGTGATCTACCCCGGAGCCCACCGCTTTAACAATCCCGGCCACCTCATCTCCGAAGAACCGGGCGTCCGGCGCCTCACTTGGATAGAGAGCGAGCGCCTTTAGCACATCTCGGAAGTTGAGTCCGGCCGCTTTCACTTCGATCAGCACTTGGCCCCGACCACAATCCGGCGGCGAGAACGGTTTGAAACTCAAGGTGTCGAGGTGTCCGCGTTCGCGGGATTCGAGTCGCAACGGGATCTGCGGGTCAAAGCAATCTTCCGGGGAAGACTGCCCGCGAACAAGCCGCTGAACATACCGGGCTTCGCCCCGAAGCGCGACTTCCCGCTCCCCATCGACCTGCAGTAATTCATCCCAAAGAGAGCAAAAGTCGGATTCAGAGGCCTCAGTCGGGAGGTCGATGCCGCGGCCGGTAAGATTAGGGTACTCGTTTAGAATGACCCGCAGCAAGCCCAGCAGCGGAGCTTGCATAACAGCTGTGGGGGTGCCGTTTCTGCCTGCCGGTTGTGCCCCGCGGGTCAAGAGATCGAGACGCAGTTTTGCCGGCTGTTTAGCTCCGTTCACCGCTTGGATTAGATGGAGCAATGCGTCGGTTCCCATCAGCGCCGGCTGGGTTGAGCGGTCGAATCCTTCGGTCGCTAGAAAAACTATCCGGTCAGGAGGAAGATCGCCGGCGCACTCCTCCAGTAAGCGCTCCCAGTCCTCGGGTCTTTCCGGAGCCACCGTGAAATCGTCTCCAGCAACCGAGAAACGGTCGCCGGTTCGTACCATGCGAGTTTTGCAGCCTGTACCACGTAATCGCGCAGCCAGGCGAAGCCCGAGGTCAGAGGAGTCGGCAAAGATCAGCCATGACTTCTCCGCAGGCGGATCGAGCCGCTCTGCCGGCGCCGTGGTGGCGGTAACAGCCGGGTTTTGCCAACTCTTGCGAGCTAAGAGGCCGATCTGGCCTTCGCCTTCCGGCCCGGTCAGACCAGGCAGCGTAATGGTCTCTGCAAATCCGGCTTCCCGCAAAACCGCTTCCCACTGGGAACGTTGCAGCAGCGGGTGAACCGGCCGCAAGTCTCTGTCGGTAAAGCGCCACCAGCCACTCGTGAGGCCGAAAACGACTTCAGTCCATAACTGCGGGCTGGCGACGTCCATGAAAACCAGGTTTCCGCCGGGCGCTAACAAGGTATGAACGTGTTTCAACGCGGCTCGCAAGTCGCTGACAGCGTGAAGGACGTTCGTACCAACGATGAAGTCGAACTGGCCAGGCTCAAGACCTTGGTCTGTGCCCGGTTTCTCCAGATCGAAGAGTTTATATTCTACATTCGGAAAGCCGGCGAGCTTCTGCTTGGCGCTTCCAAAAAACGCGGCCGAAACATCGGTGAACGTGTAGGAATGCAGTTCATGCTCGATCAACGGCAAGAGGTGGGTCGTTAATCCACCGGTGCCCGCTCCGACCTCGAGAATTCGCAGGCCGCGACCCTCGGGCAGAGGCCGAACTGCTTCCTGCACAGCCGCCGTGATCGCCGCCAACCAATGACTGGTGTAAAGCCCCTCACAATAAAAATGGTCCAATAATTCCGCGGAACTTCCGCCAAACAAAATCTGCACCGCATCTTTCTCGCCGCGCAATATAGGACCAAGCTCGGCACCGCTGGCCGCACAGAGTAAGGCTTCGGCCAGGTAACCGGGATGGTTTGCTATAAATGTATGCAGCACGCGCGCTGCGGAATCGGCAGCCCTGATGAAGGCTGGTTGGGGCCGATAGCCATCGCTATCACTCATGAGCCAGCCGCGTTTCGCGAGATTGGCGAGGAACCGCTCAAATGCCGGGCGCGTCGCCTCAGCAACTCGGAGCGAGTGAGCGGTAAAGGTTTTGGCTCCTGTCACCGCTGCCATCTCCCGGATCCCGGCAGCAAGTTGCGTTGCAGCCAGTTCATCTCCGTCCGTCATGGCCCTCTCAATTTCGGCTCGCCCTCTGATGGCAATCACCTGATCCAGCGCGTGCTGGGCTGCCTGCCGCAGGTTATCCAGCGGGATTGGCGGTTGCGCGGAGCGCCTCGATTTGATAGGGAGCCGCTCCCAGGTGAGATGGTAGAGAACGTTACGATGGCCACCTTGGGCTCCAGACCGATGCGCTCCAGCGATGCTGATGGCGCGAAAACCCTCGATGGAAACGCAGGGTCTTCCTTGCTCGTCGAAGAGTTCGATTCGTCCCTCGACATACTCGCTACTGGAGCGATCCACCTTGGCATGGACTCGACTTATGGCGCCCGGTGAATGGAGAAAGAGAATTTTAGAAAAGCGAACGGGTAGTTTGAGTCCGGCCGCGTGATCCTCCATCGCTGCAGCCCCGGCCGAGAATATGTGCAACGATCCATCAAGAAGAACGGGATGAAGCGAATACTCATTCGCACGCCCGGCAATTCTTTCGGACAATGCTACGTGGCCCCGGGACTCGCCGTTACCCGCGGATAATTCCCGGATCGGCCGGAATTCGTCCCCGTAAACCAGCCCAAGGTCGCTCATGTATCGGTAAAAATCTTCAATAACGACGGGGGTTAGATTAGATGACGCCCGGCTATCCCAGTTTAGTGATCCGAAGCCGGTTTCGGTTCGTTCACTCCGCATTGAGCCGGTAACGTGCAGCGACCAGGTTGCGCCCTGATGCATCTTACTCTGGATCAAGAAAGTGCGCTCGTTTTGGTCGTAAGAAAGTTCGAGTTGGAGCCCTGAGACCGGATCCGGCAGGATAAGCGGTTTACGAATCTCCAGGTCTTCGACAATAAACGGGCGCCCATTGAATAATTGAGCGCCGGCTTCAAGTACCATTTCGACAAACGCCGCTGCCGGGAACACCACTAAGCTCTCGACTTTGTGATCCTGAAGGAAAGCCATATGCCGGCCGTCGAGCCGGGCGGTCCAGGTTGGTGTGGCGCCTGACAAACGAGATTCCAGTAGTCCACGGCCGCCCGACCCCAAGCGCCCTTCCGACCAGTCGCCCGCCTCATTCCACCATCGAGTCCTGTCCCAGGCGTACGCTGGCAACGAGAGCAATCGCCGAGATGGGGTCATCCTGGCGAAATCTAAGAAGACGTTCGAGCGATGCAGATTCATCGCCGTCTCGAGTAACGATTCGTGCTCGCGCTCCCGGCGGATAGAAGAAAATACCGCAGCTTTGCTACT
>JAFAVN010000393.1 GCA_019242435.1 Verrucomicrobiota bacterium
TTGAGCATTGACCAGCACGATCTTTCCTTGCGGATTCATCACGATCATGGCGTCCGGAGCCGATTCCAGTAGCCCTCGGAACTTCTGTTCGGCCTGTTTGAGCTCCCGCTCAGCGCGGCGGCGGAGAGCGCTGAACCAGGTGACTAGCGCTGCCAGGGACGTCAGGACAATATAGTAAGGGGCGTCACGTGCGAGGTCGAATGAGAATCGAGGCTCTACGAAAAAGTAAGCGAACGCGATGCAAGCGATAAAAACCGCTACCACTGCAGCCTCAACCCCGCCATACAAGGCGGCTAATGCGACGGCAAACAAGAAAAGTGAGGCCTCCACGTCGCGAAAGTTGAACTGCCGCAACAGGAGCGCGGCGCTCAGTGCAACCGCAACGCACAGCACTGCAAGGCCAGATCGTTGAATCCTTGACACTAACTTCGACAATTGGGATTTGCGCTGCACGACGGGCGGCTTCACCTTGCTAGTTGACAGGCTCAGCCGGCACCAAACCTAGCCATTCTCCGTTCGGGTTGGCAAGTTTACTTCATCTCAGCTCTGGGGACCACAGCGAGCCTCTAACCTCGGGAGAGTGAAAGTTGTTCGACGGATAATTGAAAGCGATTCAAAACTGTGTCGACCGATACCAACCCTGCTCACAAAACAATGAAATCCCAAAGTCGCGGGGAATGCCCCGGACAATTAAACTTAAACCGGCCGCTCTGAAAGCGAGGATTTTCTGGCCAATTGTAATAATATTCGACCAAGATGGGTTCCGGGATTAGGATCCGGTCGATGAACGAAGTAGGATTGGCTAAATTACTGCCAGTCTGAGTTATGAGGTCCGCTTCGACATGGTTAGGTTCGTAAATCCAAACAGGTCTGACAAACAGATAGAGTTCCTGTTCGGTAGTTAACCCCGATCTCAGCATTCCAGCATGAAAGTCCTGGTCGTCGAGGATGACCCGCTTAGCAGGAAGTTTCTCTGTCGTGTCCTCAAAGAGCGCAACTTTGACGTAACCGCCTGTGCGACTGCGGAAGAGGCAATGAACGCCTATCATCACACCTTCTTCTCGCTGCTTTTTCTCGATTTATTTTTGCCGGGAATAGATGGATTTTCCTTTTGCAGATGGGTAAGAGCGCAACCGGGCGGAGACGGTCCTCTGATCCTGATCGGGACGGGCAGCGATCACCCCGAAGTTTTGTCCTTGGTTCTTGAGGCCGGTGCCGATGATTACATCGTAAAACCGTTCCCGACGGAAGAGTTGCAGGTGCGGCTGACCATTGCGCAGCAGCGGGTGAAAAACAAAGAGCTGCGCAAAACGCTTGAAAAAAATCTGCAACAGGAACGAGAGCGACTCAGGTATCTCGCAACCCACGACACGCTGACTACCCTTTTCAATCGAGCGGCATTTCTCGAAGCGCTGCAGGAGACGGTGGAAACGGCTCGAACTGGGGCTCAGAGCGCGCTCATCTACCTGGATCTGGATAATTTTAAAGTAATCAATGACTCGTTCGGACATAGCTCCGGCGACCTCGTCCTCGTCGAAGTAGCGGGGCTGCTTAAGGACTGCGTCCGTGTTCAGGACGTGCCCGGCAGAATAGGAGGAGACGAGTTTGCGGTCCTTCTCCGGGGTACTGATCTAGCCGAAGCAAAAGCGCTCGCGGAAGAGATGCGGTTGCGGATGGAGCGGCTGCATTTCTCGCATCCAAGCAGACCTTTCGGGGTCGTCGCCTCAATCGGTCTTACTATGATTGATGGTACCGTGCCGGAGAAGGATGTAATTGCGTTTGCCGATTCTGCCTGCTACAGCGCCAAAACGCAAGGCGGTGCCTGCGTTGAAGTTTATGACGGCAGCGACGATGGTTCGATGGCAAGCATGCGGCTTCTAGCCCCGCGGGCTGTCGAAATTAAACAAGCGATCAGGACAGGGGCATTCAAAATCTTGTTTCAGCCAATTGTTGACGTGCGGACGGCCAGCCCGGCGTTCTACGAAGTCCTTTTGCGTCTCCCGACTGTTCGAGAACTGCTTTCGCCGCGCGCGTTTATACCGACGGCCGAACGATTTCATCTGATGCCGGAAATAGATCGGCACGTTATTACTCAGGCGCTGCCATACCTCGCTGAATATAAGGCTCTACACCTGGCTGTGAACCTTTCGGGACAGTCGTTTGGAGACCAGACGCTGCCAGCTTTTATCGATGCTTCCTTTAAAGCCGCCGGCGTAGACCCAGGCAGGATGACCTTCGAGATTACGGAAACGGCGATGATTGCGAATATCTCTACCGCGCGTGACACTATCCAGCGCCTTCGGTCGTCCGGGTTTGGCTTTGCCTTGGACAACTTTGGAGCCGATTTTTCCTCCTTCAGCTTTTTGAAGGATTTCATTGCCGACTATCTGAAAATTGATGGGAAATTTGTCCGGGCAGCCGAGAAGGACGCGTCAGATTGGATCTTTGTCGAGCTGATGAATGACGTCGCTCACAGACTAAAGCTTAAGAGCATCGCAGAATTTGTAGAGCAGGAGGCGACCTTCGAGAATCTTCGAAACATCGGTGTAGACTTTGCTCAAGGCTTTTTGTTTGGTCAGCCGCAGGTTCGTCCGTCAGGGCTGGAAAGCACACCGGGAGCGAGTGCTTCAGGTTTATGGCAGATCTAGCCAATTACCGGCTGCCGTTCGGCGTGTGTGCTTCTGGCACGTCGGATGCATCAGGGGATAGTTGCTAATAACTCTCTGCCGATCTCTGGAGGGGAGCCGCTTTGTAGGCTGCTAACTCCATGAGTGACTAGCAGGCGGCTCCCGGGAATCGCCCAGCAGTTCCTATCAGCCCTAGCGCCTGGAGGGGAGCCGCTTTGTAGGCTGCTAATTCCATGAGTGGCTAGCAGGCGGCTCCCGGGAATCACCCAGCAGTTTCTATCAGCCCCAGCCCTGGAGGGGAACCGCTTTGTAGGTAGCGAACTCTAGCGGGCAACAGGCGGCTAGGCGCGCGTTGAGAGAGTAGTCTATCGATACCACCCTTGGATGTCGGCAAAGCCATGGGTTGGCACGTCGCTCTGGTTCAGAACGCCATCACTGCCAAGTTCTGAGATATTGCAATCTTGTGAGCTGCCGCACGATCAGCAACGCCCCTTCGGAATGGGCAGGCGAAGCCGCTTGGCCATCCGCGACTGCCGGCCTTCTAACTACCCACCGTCACCACGCTGCGATTAGCCTTGCGCACCTTATCTACCGCCGCGGTCAGAATATCGGCTGCCGACGCAACCTCTTCATCCGTGTTCAACCTGCTGAACGAGAAACGCAGGCTAGACCGGGCGCGATCCGTCGAAAACCCCATTGCCCGCAGAACATGCGACGGTTCCAATGCACCTGCGGTACAGGCTGATCCGGCTGAGCAACACACGCCTTTCTGATCCAGGAGCATCAGCAATGCTTCAGAATCGGTGCCTTCGAACGCCAGATTCACCGTATTCGGGAGTCGCTTTTCTGGGTGCCCGTTAAGCTGTACACCAGGTATCCGCTCCATCACTTGCTGTTCAAACCGGTCTCGCAGATCTTTCACCCTGGTTTCTTCTTCCCGAACATGACCGATAGCCAGTTCCGCCGCTTTCCCTAAGGCCACTATTGACGCCGTATTTTCAGTGCCGCCGCGTCTCTTATTCTCCTGGCTTCCGCCAATCAAAAAAGGATTGAACCGGGTCCGCCGATTTACATAAAGCGCGCCGACTCCTTTTGGCGCGTGCAATTTATGGCCGGACAGGGAAAGAAACTGAACCGGCATACTTTGCAGGTCGATGGGAATCTTGCCTACGGCTTGGACGGCATCGGTGTGGAAGATTGTCTGCTTGCGTCGGCAGATCTCGGCAATCTCCGCGACTGGGAACAAGACGCCGGTTTCGTTATTTGCCCACATCAAGGAAACTATGGCGGTATCCGGCCGGACAGACTGTTCCAGGGCTTCGAGATCGACCAATCCATACTCATCGACCTCCAGCCAGGAGATCTCGTATCCCCGCCGGGCTAGAGCTTCGGCCTGTTTCAAAATCGCGCTGTGTTCGACCTTGCTCGTGACTAGATGTTTGCGGTCTCGATCAATCAGCAGGGCAGATTGGATCGCGCTGTTGTCCGATTCGGTGCCGCAGCTGGTAAAAACGATCTCTTCCGGCTCGCAATGCAGCAGCGAGGCGATTTGTTCTCGCGCATGATCGATCGCTCGAGCAACCTTTTTGCCAAATGCGTAGGCACTTGACGGATTGCCGTACTGTTCTTTCAAGAACGGCAGCATCGCCTCGAATACCTCTGGATCGATGGCGGTAGTAGCGTTGTTATCGAGGTAAATCATCGGCGAGAATACTTCTATTCGGCGAGTGAATCAGCCGCCTTGGCGGATTCGTCTATCTTCCTGTGGCGGAGCATCTCACGCCACCGAAAGAATACATTTCTAGCATATAACGGCAGTGGCAGCAGGTTCGAAATAATGCCAACCGAGTCGTGCCGGTAAAAAGTGAAATAACTTGTCAGGATCAGGCTGCCCAGCAAGCTGATCTCCCAGAAACCCATTGGAATGATGCTTTTCTTAGCTCTCTCGGAAGCGATCCATTGCCAGACAAACCGGAGCCCGAAAATCAGGTTACCTGACCAACCAATGATCTTCCAGGCGTTAACCTCGACCGCAGCGAGCTGCAAAATAGCGAAAACCGACAGCATCCGACGCTATCGCACTGAATGTTTTTGGTGGCAAGCCTGAGGGGACCGAGCGAGAACGAGCGGGAAGCACGCGAACACCCAACGCGCTGGAGGGGAGCCGCTTCGTGGGCTGCTATCTCTAACGGTGGAAATCAGGCGGTTCCCGGAAACTATCCGGTGGCTGCTGATGGTCGAGTGCTAAATCAAATCCGCTGAGCGCCTAAGGTGGCGGCTGGATTTGAGTGGAAGGACTGTCCGGTTTTCGCTGGAGCCGCGTGTTTTAATGCGTCGAGTCATCAGTAAGAGGAAGCCGCCTCACCACTGCTTCAATGCAGATATCGCTCCGTGCCGGCCATGCCAGGTGATTGCCTGTGATATTGCTCGGGCAATAAACACCTTTGCTCGCCGGGCCGCCCCTTCCAGGTCGTCACCGAGAGCGAGACCGGCAGCCAGAGCTGCAGAAAGCGTGCAGCCGGTGCCATGTGTAGTTCCCGCTTCCACAAACTGTTCCACGAGACTTATCGTGCTCGATTTTGTAACCAGAAAATCGGTAGCCAGATCACTTGGCAAATGTCCGCCTTTTAGTAGAAACGCGCTGCCAAAGGATCGGACCAGTGCGGCTCCGGCGTCGGCAAGTTGGGTGAAACTCTGGATCTTGTGACCACAAATCACCTCGGCTTCGTAAAGGTTGGGTGTCACCACCGTTGCCAGTGGAAACAGGCGGTCCCGATACGCTGCAATTGCGTCTGGCTCCAGAAGCGGATCCCCGGCAGACGCGACCATCACTGGGTCGACTACTATTGGTGGCCGTTCCTGCGACGGAATCGCTTCCAGGATGTCGCAGACCGCGGAGATGATCTCTTTGGAATAGAGCATGCCGGTCTTGATCGAACGGACCGGGTAATTCTCCAAGCTTAGTCGCAGTTGATCTTGTACGACTCGCACGCTGACCGCTTGGATCGTTTCCACCTTTCCTGGAACTTCCGCGACAACACAGGTGATGACACTCTGGCCAAATACATGGAAATAAGTAAATGTCTTTAGGTCAGCCTGGATACCCGCGCCGGCCGAACTGTCCGAACCGGCGATCGTGATAGCGATAGGTGGCGGTTCCATAGATTACTATGAGCAATGTTTTCCGCGAACTGACGGACGTCCGAGTTACTGTTGATAAGGTGGTGTACGTGCCGACTCTGGAAGCACCCCCGGACCGACCGTATCCGTTCGTTTATTTTATAACGATTTGGAACGATTCGCCTGAAATAGTGACCATCCGCGGCCGGAAGTGGGTTGTGACCGATTGTCATGGAGCCAAACTAGTGGTCGAAGGAGACGGTGTCGTTGGACAATTTCCCCGGTTACGTTCCGGTGAAAAATTCACTTACAACAGTTACCATGTGATTGCCGAAGACAGTGTTGCCGAAGGCGCTTTTCTTGGGCTGATTGATAACGGTGAGCCGTTCTTCGTACGGATTCCTCGCTTCGAGCTTCGAGTACCCGGGACTGATACCTGATGTTGTCTAAAGGTTCGCGGCACAAAGGCCGGAGAGTTGGCCTTCGACCAGGAAAGGGATGGCTACGGAGAAACTTCATTACGGAGGTGTATCTCCCTTCCCTGTTCAGCCGTCGCCATGGCACCGCGTTGCGCCCGAAATTTCCGGTTTTGAGCGGCGACCAGATTTGTTTGACCTGGATCGGTCATGCCTCGTTCCTGGTCAGTTGGCGCGAACTCAATATCTTGATCGACCCGATCTGGTCGCTTTGGCTGAAGGTGGTCAAACGCCTGCGACACCCAGGCATCCGGCTCGATAATCTGCCGGCCATCGACCTGGTATTGGTCACCCACGCGCACTTCGATCATTTAGACCGGAAAACACTACGGAAAATTGCTGCTGCTCAACCTATTATCGTTCCAGACGGAGTCGGAGCACTGGTACATGGCCTGGGATTTAACCGGGTCGAAGAGCTGAAGCCGTGGGAATCAGTCTCTATGGGTGAAATTCAGGTGACGCTGACTCCTTGCCATCATTGGGGCGCCCGGGTTTTGCGTGACACCTATCGCGGCTTTGGCGGGTTTCACCTGAGCCTTGGCTCGCGCACTCTTTTTCACTGTGGTGATAGCGCCTACTTCGATGGCTTTAGACAGATCGGCGAACACCTGCCCACCGAGATCGCCTTGTTACCAATCGGATCATACGAACCACCCAGCAAACGAGAGGTCCACATGAATCCGGAACAAGCTGTACAAGCCTTTCGTGAGCTCAAAGCCAAGTATATGGTGCCGATGCACTACGGCTCTTTTCGATTGAGCTATGAACCCCCCGACGAGCCGGTCCGGCGGTTGCGGAAAGAAGTCGCTACCTACGGCCTGGAGAATTCCGTGAAGATCATGAACGAAGGCATACCCATGATGTTCTGATGAGCTCGAACGCAGGTGAACGCCCAAGGCGATGGAGGGGAGCCGCTTTACTATCTGCGGTAAGCAAGCGGCTCCCGGGAATTGCCCAACGGTATGTGTCAACGCCTTATACCGTTTCTCAAAATTAAGCCGGTCGCCCGCGCTTTTAAAAACGTCCTGGACCATTCCCGAGAGCCGCCTGCGAATCACCTTCAGAGTTGCCAGCCTCCAAAGCGGCTCCCCTCCAGCGCCTTGGGGCGTCACGACATTCTCGATGCATTCCGGCGGGCGTTGACGGCGTTCCCCGGCGTTCTGGCATTGCGGCATTGCCGGCATTCCCGGCCGTTCGCGGCGTTGCCGATGGGTTACCGGCCCTTCCCGGCCCTTCCCGGCCCTTCCCGGCCCTTCCCTTGCGTTTCCGCGTGTTACTTCTTCTGTCTTGCCTGCATGGAGAGACGAACCTCGTCCTGTAGTTTCCGGACTTCTTCCGGTTTCCGGTTACACAGGACCGCTGCCACGAGGCTTTCTCCCCGCCGATACCGGGCAATAAAGTTGAGCTTATCTCGCGCCCCTTCCAGCTCCGCATCTAGATGAGGCATCGTGAAATCCCCGACAAAATCGAAGTGCATACCGAGCACCTGAGCTGACGCAAGTGGTATCACGTCGAACTTTTGGCGCTTCCGGCCGGTCATATTAGCTCCGGCGATTGCGCCCTGAAGTTTAGCCATCTCGCAGCTGGTCTCCCGCCTAGCGCCGCCGTAGATCCGGTCAGGATAGAGGGCAATGTCGCCGACGGCGTAAATTCCTTTCTCGTCGGTCTCCAGATATTCATTCACCGGGCAGCCGCCAGGGCTACTCAGCGGCGTGTTCAGTACCAGCTGCAGGTTCGGCTCTGTGCCGATCACCACAACCGCGAGCCCCGCCGGGAATCGGTTACCGCTCTTCGTCTGAATATTTCGAACTATCGTTTTACCCTCAAAGCCGTTCAGATTCTCGTTGAGCATCAGTTGAACGCCGGAATCCGCCAAGTGGTCGGTCAGCCATTGCGAGGTTTCCGGATCCAGCAGATCTTGCCACACCGATTTGTCCCTGCTCAGCAGGGTCAATTTGGTGGTCGATCCCAAGAGAGCAGAGGCAACTTCGGCCCCCAGATACCCAGATCCCACAATGACCACATGTTTCTCGGAGGCGAGAATCTCCCGAACCGCGAGTACATCCCGGTAAGTTCGAAGGTACACCACATTTCCAAGGTTAGCGCCGGCTACCTGAGGTCGCCTTGGTCGGCTGCCGGTTGCCAGGCACGCTTTTCGAAACTCGATTGCCTGGCCATTCTCCATGACCGCTAACCGCCGCTCTATATTGAATTCGCGCACAACGGTTCCGAGCCGGAGTTCGATATTCCGCTTGCGGTACCATTCCTCCGAGTGATCAGCGAGTTTATCAACGGAAGGAGTACCATCCTTTAGTACGGACTTTGACAGTTGAGGGCGATTATAAGGCAGGAACGCCTCATTACTGACTAGGGTAACGGTTCCTTTAGGGTCGTATTGACGGAGTGCATCGCATGCGCTGGCGGCCCCGATCCCTCCGCCGACGATCAGGTAATCTCGTTGAATCATTGATCTGGGCGGCAATATATCTGGCCGCCTACCGATTCTCGATGAAAATTTGTAATTTCCAGCCCGGAATAGCCTGCGTTCCTCACCAGCCCGGCAGTGATCAGTTGTCCCGCGTTAGCCTGGTGAGGAATGCAGGCTGAAGCGCGCTCCGAATTTGGATTCCAGGTCTCGCCGGACTTTCTCGAATTGGTCTGCCCCGAAACTTTCAATACTTCGCATTACTCCTCCCTTGAAAGCAGGGTACCGCCATCCCAGCACGGATGCCAAGTCGGCTGTCTCAGGGGCGCTGATAATTCCTTCCCGTAACGTGTGCAGGGTCTCCACAACCTGGATACACGTGAGGCGATCCACAATTTCGGACTGCGACTTTTGATAACGCGGAAACCAGTCTGTTAGACCGGCCCATTCAATTCTTTCTCGGGACGAGGGGTAATCGTAAATGCCCGCGCCTGACTTCCTTCCGATTCGGCCTGCGGCGAGAAAACGGGAAAGAATCTCAAGTGCCATCTCCGACTCGACCGCAACGCCGCGTCTGTACTCGATCAGGTTGCGAAAAATGTCGGATAGTAATTGCAAGGACGTTAGATCGGCCATCGCCAACGGGCCGATAATCATCCCGCTGTTCCTGGCGCAGTTATCGACTAATGACGGGCTCGCGCCTTCACTCAGCAGAAGCAAAGCCTCCTGTACATAAGCAATGACTACTCGGCTCGTGTAAAATCCAGGTCCATCTTTTACGACAATTGGCACTTTGCCTAAGGTTGCCGCCAGGCCCAAGGCCTTGTTTACCGTCTGCTCGGAAGTCTGCTCTCCGACGATGATCTCGAGAAGTTCCATTTGCTCGACTGGCGCGAAAAAATGGGTTCCGATGAATCGGGTGGGATCGGGAACGGCGCTGGCTAACTTGGAAATTGGAAAGGTTGTGGTGTTTGAGGCGATCACCGCCTCCGGCCTCAGCACGGACGCTGCGGCGGCCAGTACCGGCGCTTTAACCTCAAACCGTTCGAACACAGCCTCGATTACGAAATTGCAGGCGCCCAAATCCTCGATCCGCCGCGTGAATTGAAGTCGCTCGGAAAGTGGCTTTGTTCCTACGGTTTTCGAAAGCCCCTTTTCAAGCTTATCCAGAGAACGTTTTGCCGCTTCGTCGTCAGTTTCGAAAACAATGACGTTACACCCGTTGGATAGAGAACTCAGCGCGATACCAGTTCCCATCAAGCCAGCCCCGAGAATGCCGAGAGAACGCGCGTTGCGTGGTTTTTGTTTTGCCTGATTGACTGCCCTTTGTCTCAGTCCGCGGATGTAAATTCGATTCCTGGTTGATACGGATGCGCGGGCTCGGTTGAAGGCTAATCTTTCAATCTCGAGCGCGGCATCGAAAGGACGTTCCAGACCATCCTGAAACGACTGGAGCAAATAGCCTCCGGCTCTATCGTCAGACGGCCTCTGTTTGCGGAGTTGGAGGTAAGCGCGCTGCAGAGCCGCTCGATTTGAAGTCGTCTGGCTGAATATTGGTGAGCGAGTGATATCGGTGCTATCCCAGGGCTGTACCGGCGCTGGATTTCCTCTGATCCACGATTCCGCTTGGTCGCGACTGCTGGCTCGGCCAATACCGTTCGCGATCTGGATGTCCTGGTCTGAGAGCGGCTTCCCAAACAACAGAAGTTGGACTGCTTTTTCCAAGCCGGCTACATGGCAAAGACGCCGTACTGTGCCCAAAGCCGGCAAGAGACCGAAATCGATCCAGGGCCAGCTGATGCCGATAGCGGCACCGCTCGTCGCGATCCGCTTCTGGCAAGCAAGTGAGATTTCGAGTGCAAGCCCTTTGAGCGGGCCTCTGATCTGACAGACCAGCGGTTTTGGCTTAGTTTCGATCGTACGGAGGACGGTTCTTAGCGGGTTGATCACTTCATCGCCGTTGAGCAGCAGTTCAATCTCCCTGTCAGCGTCAGGTTCATCCCCCAGAAATTCGAGTATGATTCCCTCGGTCTCTGGATTTTCGGCTGCTCGGTTCAATGCGCGTACTGATTCAGCTGTAGGTAGTGCCGGAAAAGATAGAAATTCGATCATGGACATGCTTCCAAGACAGTCGCAACTCCCATACCCAATCCGGTGCACATTGTCACCACTCCTCGCTGGAGTTGCCGTCGCCGCAACTCATCGACGATAGTGCCGACCAGCATGGCTCCGGTCGCTCCCACCGGATGTCCCATGGCGATCGCGCCGCCGGTAACATTCACTTTTTCATGGGGGACTTTCGTTCTTTCCATGAAGTAAAGTACGACCGAGGCGAATGCTTCGTTCACCTCGTAAAGATCGATGTCTGAAAATCTCAGGTTGACTCGGTGTAGAGCACGCCGGGTCGCCTCCGCCGGCGCTGTTAGCATAATGCAGGGCTCATCACCGGCACTGGCGGTTGACAGGATCCGAGCACGCGCCTGCCAGCCAAGATGCTTGGCGGCTTCTCGATTCCCAACGACGAGGATTCCGGCGCCGTCAGCGATTCCTGAGGAGTTCCCTGCGTGATGTACGTAATTCAAGCGACCGACTTGCGGGTAACGCAGTCGGACGAGTTCTTCGTATCCGTCCGCGCCCAGTTTGGCGAAGGAAGGGTTTAATTTACTGAGGCTCTCGGGTGTGACGTTCTCTCGCACCAATTCGTCTCGAGATACGACCCGCTCACCTGTATCCACGGGTACGATCGCCTTGGAGAACCAACCATTTTTCCATGCCGCAAAAGCGCGTTGCTGCGACATCGCGGCGTAAGTGTCGACTTCGCGTCGGCTGTAGCCTTGCAGCGTGGCAATCAGATCCGCCGAAATGCCCTGCGGCAGCGGTGGTACCCTATCTTTAAACCCTACATCGGAAAGCAGCGGTCCACCCGAGCCGAAAATCGTGAAGAGAGATAGCATCTCAACGCCGCCAGCGATTACCAGATCCGCTTGTCCAGCCATCACCTTTGCCGCCGCCGTATTGACCGCGTCCAATGCAGACCCGCAAAACCGGGACACCATAAATCCCGGCACAGACTCAGGAAAGCCGCTGGCGAGCGCCGCGGACCGCGCCAGGTTGCCACCTTGGTCATTGAATTGCTCGCAGCAGCCGAGGATGACTTCATCAATGCTGCCTTCGATCCCTGGATATCGCTGGCGCAATTCGCCTAGCAAGACGGTTACCAGGCTCAGCGGGCTTAAGATGTGCAAGCCGCCGTTCGGTTTGCCACGCGTTCGCGGTGTACGCAGCGCCTCGTAGACAAAGACTTCCTGCTGAGTCATAGGCTGACAGAAACCAAGCTCGTCCGGAATAGCAAATAGCAAATAGCAAATAGCAGATTGCAGACCCCATCCTGGCGGGGAGCCGCTTTGTAGGTCGCTAACTCCATGAGTGGCTAGCAGGCGGCTCCCAAGAATCGCCCCGCAGTTTCTATCAGCCCCCGCGCCTGGAGGGGAGCCGCTTTGTAGGCCACTAATTCCATGAGTGGCTGGC
>JAFAVN010000440.1 GCA_019242435.1 Verrucomicrobiota bacterium
GGAAATTCAGATCGGAACTGTTTCAAAACGCGCGGCATCCACTCATGGCTTTGCGATCCGATAAAGCCAATAGCTAACGAACCGTAACCTGCATTCCCAATGCGTCTCGTCTGACGGGAAGCCTCCTCGACCGAGCGCAAAATGCGACCGCTTGCCTCCAGAAACGCGGCGCCGGCGGCAGTGAGCTGGACCCGGCGCCGGCTTCGCTCCAGCAGCAGAACTCCGAGCTCACTCTCCAGGTCCCGGATCTGTGCGCTGACCGCTGACTGGGCTACTCGGAGCCGCGCGGCCGCCCGAGTGAAACTGAGCTCTTCAGCGACCGCGCGATAGTAACGTAGGTGTCTGAGCTCCATATTCATTTTTTAATCTCTAAAAGAGATAACTGCCAACAAAAGAAGCTATTTTATCTATCAAAGCTTATCCCCTAGGTTTCTGGCTACCATGAGGATTACTCCGGCCACGCCGCTTGCTCGCCGGCCGGATCGCTTCGGCCGATCTGCAAGCGCACTTCCCACCGATGCCAACTACGCTAGACCGACTGTCCTCGCCCGGCGCGGCCAGGTTGATCGTTGGTTAGCATTAACTATCATGCTCATCGGTCCACTCCTAGGAGTGATTGATTTCTTTATCGCTAATATCGGAATTGCCACCATCCGCACCTCGCTGCATGCCAACTTCGGTGAAATCGAGCTAGTAGTGGCGGGCTATGGCTTGACCTACGCAGTTTCCCTGATCACTGGCGGCAGGCTGGGCGACATTTACGGGCGCAAACGCATCTTTATCCTCGGGCTGATCGGGTTCACCACGACCTCCGCCTGGTGCGGCCTGGCACCTAATGGAATCACACTTGTGGTCTGGCGTTTACTTCAGGGATGCTCCGCGGCGATCATGTTCCCGCAGGCCCTTTCCTTTATTCACGTCAATTTCTCCGGCGACTCAAAGCGCCTGGCATTCAGCATCTATGGCGCCATGATCGGATTTGGCGCGATCTTGGGCCAGATCCTCGGCGGATTCCTGATTCAGGCTAATATTTTCAATCTGGGATGGCGGCCGATTTTTCTGATCAACCTGCCGATCGGAGCCGCCACCATTCTTGCTGCCTGCCTTTTTCTCAAAGAATCGCAGGCTGAAAACGCTCCCCGGCTGGATCCGGTCGGAACCGTACTGCTTTCCCTATCGCTCTTCCTCTTTTCGTTGCCGTTCATGGAAGGGGGCGACGCTGGCTGGCCTTTCTGGACATGGATCGCCCTCGCCGCCAGCGTGCCATTTTTCTCGATTTTCCTACGATGGGAAAACGGCTTAGCCGGCAGAGGGTTCCCTCTCATCGAGCCCAGGTTGTTGCAGGATCGCGGCTTTCTGGCTGGAATTGCGATCACTTGTATTTACTTCGCCGGACACAGTTCGATGCTGCTGCTACTGTGTTTGTTCTTGCAACTCAGCCTGCATTTGAATCCTTTTCAGACTGGGCTGTCACTGGCGCCATTCTCTTTCGGGTTTCTGGTTGGCTCGACCTTCTCAGGCAAATTGAACGGCTACTTAGGCCGGAATTCTCTGCACGTGGGAACAGCGGTTCTGGCGCTGTCGCTTAGTTGCCTCGGGCTTGAGGCCGCGAACGTTCACGGCCAGCAAACAGCACTTTTTGTCTTTACCTGCTTCATTTATGGGATTGGCCGCGGTCTGGTAACTGCCCCCTTATACAATACCGTTTTAAGCGGCGTCCCGGCTCGAGACGCCGGAGCCGCAGCCGGGATCGTTTCTACAGCACAACAGGTTGCAAACTCGGTTGGGATAGCGGTGCTAGGTGCGGCCGCCTTCTCGGTCGTCCCCCCACATGCCACTGCCGCGGATTATGCTCATGGTTTTGTGCTGTCGAGCGTTATCAACCTTTTTATGATTGGCGCCGCTTCGGGATTGCTCTTTCTTATACCGAAACAACGGGGCCGGGAATTGACCCTAGAGAGCGAACCGTCATTGGAGGCAGCGTGAAGTTGGCGGCTTGGCAGCTGAAGGTGTTGCCCTCTTGCTCGGAACGTATCGCCTGCACCCGGTTTAAAGGACTTTTGGGCGTGACGCTCGGTCGTCGCGCGTTCTTGGGAGCCTCAGATCTATGCTCCAAACGTTCCACCATTCTGCGAACGTAGGACACTCTGCATCTTGGCTTTAGGATCTTCAGGCTTTGATCGTACGACCCAAGTTCGATTAACTCGATCGTCACATTTCGCGTTCCCCAATGCCGCATCGAAGCGAGAGAAGGCATATACAAATCGATCGTGTTTGTCCCAACCAGAGCAGCACCGTAATCATCGACTATGTACATGCGATCGTACCCTAAAACGCGAAACTTCGTCCCGAGTGGAAACCGCGACCAATCTGCAGAAGCACTGTTGCAACTGGTTGCGGTCAACTGACCGTCCACTGCGTTATGGCGAGCGAAGCAGCGATGACTGCGTTCAGCGTGTGAATACGCCGTCGTTTTGATCTGGAGGAGTTTGGAATTGGGACGTGAAAGCGCCGTTTTGTTTCTAACCTGACTCGCATCCTGCGAGCATCCTACTACCAAAATCGACACTCCCAACGACACCGCGTGGAAGACTCTCATTGGTTAAGGCTTGTGCAAAATCCTTGTAAGCGCCCGAATGTCAATAAAAAAGGAGATAGCTCAAGCCTCGCCAATATTGCTTCCGGATTTGATCTCGCTCCAGCGCGCGAACAGGCAGATCCCGCGTTTGGAGGTTCTCACAAACTCCCAGAAAGGCTCCACTTCCGGAGACCATTTCAGTCCACTAGCCCGGTCCAGAGCTTGAGAGATGGTCAGGCCTTCATGGTATAAAATGCTAAAGGCCTGTTTCACCTCTGCGCGCAAATCGCCTCCGAATCCGGCCCGCCGCAAGCCAATCACGTTGATGCCCACAACACTATTCCTGCCGGCAGCGACAGCAAAAGGAGGCAAATCCTTGCCGATACCAGATCCGCCCTGCATGATCGCCATGCGGCCGAGTCTTGTATACTGGTGAACCAATGAACCGCCGCCTAAAAACGCCTTTTCCTCAACCTCGACGTAACCTGCAAGTAAAACGTTATTAGCAAGCACAACCTGGTCGCCCACTCGGCTGTTGTGGCCGAGATGCGCACCTACCATCAGAAGGCACCGACTTCCTAGCACGGTGAAACTTTCCGGCTTTGTCCCGCGATGAATGGTACAATGTTCCCGCAGAACGTTATCATCCCCGATTTGCACTCCGCTCAGCGTATCCGGCCGAAAACTCAAATCTTGGGGCAACCCTCCGATCACACTTCCATACCCGATAATATTTCCTGACCCGACGGTTACTTGCCCGGTAATGATCGCGCCGGCCTGGATCTTAGTGTTGGCGCCAATGCGGGCCGGGCCCTCGATCACCACGTTCGGCCCGATCTCAACCCCAGCTTCGAGATGCGCTCGTGGATCGATTACTGCCGTAGAATGAATCATCTGCCGTAACCTTTTGGCGAAGCCCGGTGAAGGTGTCAATGGTGGGAACGAGCGCCAACGCAGAAGCGCCGTTAATGCAGGCTCGATCCAAACAACAATTTACCTGGGCAGATATACGAAATTCACGCTACTCTCACGGCCGTGAAGATTCTTGTGACTGGAGGGGCCGGCTACATCGGCAGTGTCTGTGTTGAAGACCTTTT
>JAFAVN010000563.1 GCA_019242435.1 Verrucomicrobiota bacterium
GCTGGCTGCGAGACCATATAGGATCGATGATTTCATAGTTTGATGCTGTGAAGAGGGTACTCGGGTCCTGATGCTACCCTGGCCACTGAGGATTGGTCCGTTTATCCGTTTAAAGACTGCTTGCGTGCTGACCAGGAACCGTGACCAAGGATCGACGACTGAAAGAAACAGCCTGAGCGAGACTAAGGCTGGCGGAGGCGCAAGCAACTAACCAAAAATCCGTTTCTGGATGTTCCATAGGAGGACGGCTAAATGATTGTAATCTACTCGTGCCGGCGGATCCCAGAGCCAGCCCGGGCCAGAGCGGCGAACGATCGCCTAATAATCAGCCTCGGGCCGGCTCTGGGGGTTACCGCCGCCACCTCGATTTTTGGGGGAGATTATGGTTTCTCTCAGAAGAATTGGATTTTTGCAAGAAATATTCTTTCAAATTGAAGTATTTACCGGGGGGCCACTTTCCAAAAAAAATACCGCCGCCGTAAATGAGGCTAACGATCTGATGAGCCTAGATCGGTCTTTCCAACTGCCAAGCCGAGACCGTCGCGGCTATCTGCCATCCCACAACTCCAACAGGCTAGGGTGCTCGCCTCGGGTGATACGTTCGTAGTTTGGTGCAATCAGGTCATCCATCGGCAGCACGGCGGCGCCTAATGCGGCCGCTTCATCCTGCAATGCGCCTTGTAGAATGCGAGGAATGCGGACCGTCTCGGCGCCCCTTTTTTCCCTGATAATTTTCGTGCAACGTTCGATCAATGACGCCAGGAGCGGCCCAGGCAAGTGCCCCCCGACTACGATGGCTTCGGGATCAAAGAGCAGCATCAGATTACCGATCATCTCTGCTAAGTGCGCGGCGGCGGTTTTCAGCCAAGTCATCACCACCTCATTTTCCTGGATGAACATGGTCACAATGTCGGGTAAACCGCGATGACGAACGCCAGCTTCCTTTAAGCATTGGATTAAAGAAGTCAGCGAAAGATAAGCCTCGAAGCAGCCACGTTTTCCGCATCCACACAACTTTGCGTTTTTACTCTTATCCATCACCAGGTGACCAAGCTCACCAGAGCCGCCCCTGAACCCGCGGTAAGGCCGCCCGTCAACGATGATCCCACCGCCAACGCCCACACCAATGTAGATATATACAAAACTGTTCACTGCCCGCCCGGTTCCGAACCAACTCTCACCAATAGCGGCAGCCGTCGCATCATTGTCGACTACTACCGGTAGATCAGTCCTTCGAGTGAAATAGTCCTGAACCTTCACTTGCTCCCAGCCTGGAAAATTCGGAGAGAAAATGACCTTGCCGTTCCAGAAATCCATCGGCCCGGGCAAAGCAATACCAAGACCGAGGATGCGTTTGTGCCGTTGTCGCAATTCGCGAAAGGAGTCCAAAGCTTGCTTCAGCGCCTGGTCGGGTGTCTCCAGGTGCCGGGCTCGATAGGTGCGGGACCGAATAGCGCCTTTGAAGTCAACCAGCACGCCAGTGATATGATCTCGTTCGAGGTGAAGTCCGACCGAAAAAGCGGCGTCGGCGTTGATCTCAAACAATTTCGCGGGCTGCCCGCGCTCGGCCGTTCGGCGACCGAAATCTCGAATCAACCCAATTTGTTGGAGTCCTTCAACGATATTGAACACGGTCTGATTGGTTAAAGCGGTGAGACGAGCGATATCGACTCTGGATATTGGCCCATGCAACCGGACAATCTCCAGAATAACTCTCTGATTCAACAAATGGGCATGGCCCAGGTTTGCGCCGTTTCTTGATCGGGTCGGCTCCACTTGACCGTTCATTGGCTGTCGCGAGAAGGACAAAGAGACATTAAACCACAGATTTGACGGATTTATAGCGCGCAACCGCTAAAGCAGGTCAACCACGGATCGTTAACTGCGAACTTTAAACCGCCGACGGCTGTCCACCCCGCGGGTGTAGCTCCTCAGCAAGCGGGTTGACATCATACATTTTCTCCAGGGCCTCAGCGCGCTGGACGTGAGCCGCTTTGGGGTTTGTCGATGCCACCCTTGCGTAGTTTGGCCCAATGCCCGTAAGAACCCAGTGCGCAATAACAGGCGGCTTCCCGGGAAAAACTCAGCGGCTTCGGTCCGCCGCCGGGCCATTCGCGGAGCCGCCTGTTAGCACGTCCTTCAGTCGTCAACGCGCGGTCACTAACCAAAACGGGTCCAGCGGAAGCTCTAAAGCGGCTCCCCTCCATGATGATCGATAGATAATTCCGGGGCGATCGCGAAACTCTGATTCCGTCAAGCTCACGTTTCTGCACATCGGCGTTTCGCCAACAGCGCGGAACCAGTCTTCGACGCATTCCACCGGCCGATTGCCCCGCAGATGAACTCCCCGATAGAAACGAGTGCGTCAAGATTAATTCCGGTTTCAACGCCCAGGCCATTCAATAAGTACACGACATCTTCGGTAGCAACGTTTCCGGCGGCACCCGGCGCGAATGGGCAACCGCCGAGCCCCGCCACGGAGCTGTGGAAAATGTTTAACCCAGCCTCTAAGCTGGCCAAGATGTTCGCCAGGGCCTGACCGTAAGTGTCATGGTAATGACCCGCTAGCTTTTCAACGGGGAACTCTCGGGCTGCTCCACAAATAAGCTCTCGGACCCGACTAACCGTACCGACCCCGATAGTATCTGCTAGATCGATGGTGTCGCAGCCTAAAGCAGCTAGTCGCACTAACACCTGGATGACGGAGCCAATCGGCACATCGCCTTCGTAAGGGCAGCCGAATGAACAAGAAATACTGCCCCGCATTGCTAAACCGTTTGCCTTAGCGATTTCGGCAATCGGCAAAAACCGTTCGAAAGACTGGGCGATCGAGCAATTCAGATTTTTTCGGGCGAAAGTCTCACTGGCGGCGGTGAAGACTACGATCTCATGGACCTGGCAAGCTAAAGCTTTTTCCAGGCCGGTTTGGTTAGGAACTAACACGGAATAGCAAACTCCCGGCCGCCGCTGAATCTGTCTGAGCACCTCCATCGCATCGGCCAGCTGGGGAACCCATTTTGGCGAAACAAAGGAGGTAGCTTCCACATTTTTGATGCCTGCCCCTGTCAGACCGTTAATCAATTCGATCTTAACTGCAGTCGAAACTGTCTTTTCATTCTGCAGACCATCGCGAGGACCAACTTCAACAATCTTTACACCACCAGCCATACAACTGACCGCGAATTAACACGAAAAGAACCGCTGATGCACGCGGATTAAGACGGATAAAAGAACCGCGAAATTGACCGGCATGAGCGCGAAATCGAGCTCGGATATCGAGCCACGCGAACAAATTGGTCGTGAATGGGCATCGAGATCAGGGCGGATCCACTTACGGTAGTCTACACTGGATATGTTCAGAACTCGTGGTCATCTCTATCCGCGTCCATTGGCGGTTTCATTCGCGGTCTCATTTGGGGTGAACTGGAGCAGTTGCGCGCCTTCGGCGACCTGGTCGGCAACATTAACCAGTATCTTATCGACTCGACCATCGGCTAAGGCCACGATGGTGTGCTCCATTTTCATTGCCTCCATGGTGATCAGTGGAGTTCCTTTGGGTACAACTTGATTCTCGTTGATCAACACCGCGACAATTCGGCCCGGCATCGGCGCAGTCAACTGGGTCTCATTTTGCTCGATCTGCGAGGCATAAGCGAGGGCATCGATACGAGTAAGAGTAACCTGCTCGCCACCGAAAAACAGATCGAACGTGTTCCCGTTGATATATACCCGGCCGGTCAATTTGCGGCCATCGGTCAGTATGGTTAGGCAGTTCTCATTCTGTTCTAAAATTTCGAACTCAGCGGAGTCGCGCCCGGTTTCAAGCCGGCAAACACTATGGCGGGAACCAGGTGCAGGATAGAGCAGGGTTGTTTCGAAGGTCTCTTGCCCGTTGGACCAGGAGATTGCTCGTGAGTACGTGGAATTAAGACGCCAGCCGGAGGTTTCTGCCCAGGGCGAATAAGGATCTGCCAGATCGCTGGCGGTTTGCAGCCGCTCAGCTTGAAGCAGTCCGGCACTACTGAGGATAAGATAATCGAATCCTACCACAGATCCCGACTTTAGCAGGAAGGCCTCATTTCGAGCAATCAACCCCGTATTGATGTTTTCGATCAAGAAGTCCTCGGTGCCAATGGCTCGGCGTAAAAAGTTGATGTTGGTTTCTACGCCTAGGGCCACGAAGCCATCGAGTGCACTCCGCAAATTAGTTATTGCAGTTATCCGGTCCCGATCCCAGATAATCAGTTTTGCCAATAGTGGATCGTAATAAGGAGTTATCATGTCACCTTCGTTGACGCCCGAGTCGAGGCGCACCGCACTAGCTTCGATAGGTGCCTGAGTTCTAAAGTAGATCGCGGCAGGAGTACGCAAGACTCGCAGCTTACCAGTGGAAGGGAGAAAGTTGTGTCCCGGTCTTTCGGCATAAATCCTGGCTTCGATGGCATGGCCGCGAAAGGCGAGTTCATCTTGGCGCAACGGCAATGGTTGACCGGCCGCGACACGGAATTGCCATTCAACCAGATCCTGCCCGGTAGTCAGTTCCGTAACCGGATGCTCAACCTGCAACCTGGTGTTCATCTCCATGAAATAAAATTGGCCATCCTGGTTCAGCAGGAATTCGATCGTCCCGGCGTTCACATAGTTAACCGTACGAGCGGCAGCGACGGCAGTTTCGGTAACCAGATGACGTTGATTCCCGGTAAGACCCGGCCCCGGCGCTTCTTCGATGATTTTCTGGTGACGCCGTTGAACAGAACAATCACGCTCAAAAAGGTGAACATAGTTACCGTGGCTATCTCCAAAAATCTGGACCTCGATGTGACGAGGGTCCGGAAAATGTTTTTCGATCAAAACCGTATCATCGCCAAAGCTACTCTTCGCCTCGCGCCGGCAGGAAGCGAGGGCGTCGAGGAAGTCTTTCGAATTTTCCACCAGGCGCAACCCCTTGCCGCCGCCGCCGGCACGTGCTTTCAGCAGAACTGGATATCCGATAATGCCGGCCTGCTGCTGCAAAAAAGTCGGTTCTTGGTTGTCGCCCTGATAGCCTGGAGCCACAGGGATCCCGGCCGTCTGCATCGTCCTCTTTGCGGCTCCCTTGTCGCCCATGCCTTTGATAACGGCAGCCGGCGGGCCAATAAAGGTGAACCCGGCTGCTTCACATGCTTCGACGAACTCGCTATTTTCGGCCAGGAAACCATATCCAGGATGAATCGCCTCTACTCCCGTGATGCGAGCCGCTCTTAAGATTGCCGGAACCGAAAGGTAGCTTTCAGCAGCCGTGGTGCCGCCGATCCCGATTGCTTCGTCGCAGGCGTTTGTGTGTTTTGCTGTTCGATCCGGATCTGAGAATACGGCAACCGTGCGGATCCCGAGCCGGGCGGCAGTGGCAGCAATCCGACAGCAAATCTCGCCGCGGTTCGCGATGAGGACCTTGCGGAACATTCAGGTGGAATTGGAAGAGGCGTTCGGATGAGGGCAGCGGTAAGCGCACAAGAGGGAAGGGGCGGACGGTATTGAACTGCGTTCTATCTGCCCAAGGCTACTTGTCATGCGGTGACCGCTCCTGAGTTTCGCGAGGCGCCCATGCCGGCAGCCGTTTCTCCAAAAAAGCCTGGACGCCTTCCCGAGCTTCGTCTGAGGCACGGATGCGGGCGAAACGCTCGGCTGTGTCCAGCAATACCTTCTCCGATATGAAATCCATGTCTTCGATTAATTTTTTGCATTTAGTGACAGCCTGCGGACCGTTTCGGGCAATCGAATTAGCCAGCGATTCAACCTTGGAGTCGAGTAGACCCGCGGAGGTAATTTCATGCAGAAGACCGATGCGAGCCGCCTCAACGGCATTGATGCGCTCGCCCGTAAGAAAATAACGCCGGGCGTTGCCGACCCCAATCGCTCGCAGCACATAGGGACTAACCGTCGCAGGTAACAATCCCAGTTTAACTTCGGTAAATCCAAAGTGGGCGGTATCCACAGCGACAGCAATATCTGCTGCCGCAATTAGTCCGGTCCCGCCACCATATGCGTCGCCTTGAATCCGGGCGATCACTGGCTTGGGGCAGGTGTAGACGGCGCGAAGCATAGCGGCCAGACCGAAGGCATCCGCCAAGTTCTGCTCGTATAACTGATCACCCATTCTTTTCAGCCAGTTAAGATCAGCGCCCGCGCAAAAAGTAGCTCCGGAAGCCGCCAGCACAATCACGCGTACTTCCTCGCGTTCACCGAACATCCGGAAGCTGTGTTCCAGTTCTTTGATCGCGGTTTCATCGAAGGCATTATGCACTTTTGGGCGATTCAAGGTGACCGTGGCAACCCTACCCCCAAGCGTCACATCTAACGTTTTCCAATTCATAGTATGATAGTGGTTCCGGGTCACATGCGGAAAACTCCAAACCGGGTTTCCAAAATGGGAGCATTGAGTGAAGCGGAGATGCCCAAACCGAGCACCATCCGAGTGTCTAGCGGATCGATAACACCGTCGTCCCAGAGGCGGGCACTGGCGTAATAAGGATGGCCTTGCCGTTCATACTGATCCCGGATCGGCGACTTGAAATCGGATTCTGCTTGTTCCGACCAGTGCCCCCCCTTCGCTTCGATCGAATCCCGTTTGATCCTCGCCAACACCGTGGCGGCTTGCTCGCCTCCCATGACCGAAATACGAGCGTTCG
>JAFAVN010000089.1 GCA_019242435.1 Verrucomicrobiota bacterium
TGAGCGCATTGATCTCAACCCTTTTGATGCAAGAACCAATTTTAAAAATGCGGCTTAAAAAGCCGTTTTACTTGGGGCTCTGCCCCAAACCCCGGCTCGGGGGGAACAGTAAAAGCTGGCGCTTCTGCCTCGCCCCCTGCACTGGAAAAACCAACCCAAACCTGTAACCTCAAACAACAAAAGTGTTACCTATGTTCTGAGCCTAAAGTGTTACCCATGTTCTGAACCCAGCAAAACGCCACCAATCACCTCTAACCAATCACTTCTCACTCTTCACCTCTCACCTGATCACAGCTCCACAACCTGCCTGGTCATCCGTTCCAACGGCCACGGGCAATAGCGCAGCAACTCCACACAGGCGCTACTGATTCGAGGATGGAGCACCGACCACCGGGCCAGCTGATTGATCCAAAGACGCCCGGCGTACAGTTCTTGGTGGCGTTCCTCGTAATGATGTCGAAAATCCGGTCCTCGGCGATGAGATTCGAGAATGGCATCTGCCGCGAGCATGCCAGACTTCAAAGCATAAAGAATTCCCTCGCCCGTAAAGGGTTCCACTACGCGAGCGGCGTCGCCGGTATAAAAAAGAGTCGAATGACTGGGACGAACCGGTTGGCGAGATAGAGGTGCTATCGTGTTCCAGCGGTGGCGGGGTCCTATTCCGAGACGCTGAGAGACTTCCCGGCGCAGCTGATCGATCTCACGCGGCCTGGCCACAACGCACAGGTTGATCTCGCTTTCGCCAACGCTTCCCATTCCCATATACCCGAGACGATTCAATTCCAGAGCGACATGCGCGGGCCGACTGGCAGAAAAATACGTCTGATACGCTACCCGGTCCGTCGGGGTGCGAGGGAAAGAACCAAGGAAACGGGCTACAGAAGAATTTCGGCCGTCTGCGGCCACCAGGAACTTTGCTAAGACTGCTTGTTTGGCGGTTCGAATAACCCATTCGGGATTGGCTCCAATCACCGATTGACCCTGCCAGATTTCCGCGCCTGCTCGCTCAGCGTTCTTGAGAAGCGCGTGATCGAGGGCACTCCGTTTAATGCCAAATTCGATCGGGCCATCGGCATTGAAGCGGTGTTCGATACGGACGCCTCGGATATTCGTGAAACTAACCCATCGCAGACGAGCTGAAGGCAGAGCCGCTATCTCGTTTGCGACTCCCAATTGCGCGAATACCTCCCAGCACCCCGGGTTTAAGCAATCACCGCAGACCTTATCTCTGGGGAAAACTGCGCGTTCGATCAGAAGTGTTCTTAGACCGGCTCTGGCCGTGGACGTGGCAGCTGTGGATCCGGCAGGGCCGCCGCCCACCACCACCACGTCATACTCCCTCATACAAACATCTCGCCGATGGCGTCGGCAACCATTCTGCCGGACCGGCTAAGCCTGATTCTACCGGCATTTCTTTCAACAAAACCTTCAGTAACCAATTCTCCGATGGGTTGGCGCCATGGCTCCACTAATTCCTCCGGAATTCCCGTGTTGGTCCTCAATCCAAAGACAACTTTCTCCGCTCGATGAATGTCTGGAGTAATGATCTCATTGCATAGACACGCGCTACCACTTTCCCGAACACGTTTGATGTAGTCCGGTGTGTTGGGCACGTTTTGCCAACGACGGCTTGCTACCGTGGAAAAGGCGGAGGGACCGAGTCCGAGATATTCCTTTCCAGTCCAATATGCGAGGTTGTGCAGGCACTCCTTTCCGGGCCGGGCGTAATTCGAAATTTCATATTGCGAATACCCATGCTGCTCCAAGGTGTCCATCGTCTGCTCGAAAAGCTCCGCATCGCGGCCTGCGTCTTGCACAAACTCCCCGGCTCCGAGGCGCAAGAAATATTCAGTGTCCTCCTCGTATGTCAGGCAATAAGCCGAAATGTGTTCCGGACCTAGCTCGATGGTTTGCAAAAGGCTTTCCCGCCATTGCTCAGCAGTTTGTCCCGGAATGCCGAAAATCAGATCCAGATTGACATTCTCAAAACCGGCGGAGCGAAGGATCTCATAAGAGCGCAGCGCTTGGGCTGCGGAATGGACCCGGCCAAGCCGATCTAGCAGCTCTGGCTGCCAGGCCTGGACTCCCATGCTGACGCGGTTGATGCCGAGCGAGCGAAGCAGGCGCGCTTTTTCCTCTGATACGGTGGCCGGATTCATTTCTATCGTCCACTCCTGCAACTCGCTCAAATCAAGCAGTTCGCGCAGGCCATTGATCAAGTAGGCCAATTGCCGGGTAGACAAAGCCGACGGTGTGCCACCGCCGAAAAATATGGTTGTGGGCTGTAAGTATGGCGCAGAGTCTAGCTCGAGCAAAACCGCATCCAGAAACGCTTGCGTCCGGTTTCGGTCGGATGCCTCCTTGTAAAAGCTGCAGTATGGACAGATCTTCGGGCAGAAGGGAACGTGGACGTAAAGGTGTTTAATGCCACCTTCGCCGGAGGTAATTCGCACTTTGCTTTCCACTCGGTTCAATATAATCCTCCCTCGTGTCGAGAACGCTGTTGGTCAAGGTAGTCTTCATCGGGCTTTTTGCGACGATGATCTTGGGTCCATTTCCGAGCAAAGCGCAAAGCCCGGCAGCGCCGGCTCCGACCCCGACACCTTTGCCGGCTCGCTCCCTCGTGGCTCGAGCACAGAGCCCAGATGCCATTTATGATTATAAGGCTGATGCAGCCATTGTTTACCGGCTCGTCGGCGAAGCAGTCATGTCGGTGACCGGCGAGGGGAGTGTCAGCGCGGCCTGGGGCTCGCTAGTGAAACCGAGCGATATTGTCGGAATCAAAATATGTACCAATGGCGCCCCGCTGTTCAGTACTCGCCCGGAGGTAGTTCAAGCGATTGCAGACGGCTTACACCAGGCCGGAGTGCCCTGGGAAAACATCGTCGTTTTCGACCGAGCTGAGGGGTTACTGAAAAGAGCCGGGTTCCGGTCCCGACCCGGGAGTTACCGGGTTCTCTGGACAGAAGGTAATTATGATCCGCAAGTAGCGATCAGCTCCCCGCTGGCAGGACAATTGATTTATGGGGATCTCGATTTTATGGGGAAGAATCTTCCCAATTTGAAGGAAGAACTGCAGGTCAACGACCAGAAGAAACGGCTCGGCAATATCAGTAACGAAAGTCACATCAGCAAAATCCTGACTAAAGTAGTGACTAAAGTCGTAAATGTCCCGGTTCTGTCAGACAACTTTTACTGCGGGCTTTCGGGCGCGCTATTCAATATGACGGTCCAGAATGTGGATAACTGGCGCCGGCTGGTACAGCCCCCGGAGTCCGGCGATCCTTCAATTCCGGAGATTTATGCCGATCCCCGGATTAGTGAAAAGGTAGTCATAACTATCATGGACGGCTTAGTGGCGTTGTATGCCGGCGGTCCTTTTGGAGACGCCAATTATGCGATCCAGTTCGGTACTATTTATGCCAGCAAAGATCCGGTGGCCATTGACGCCCTCGCCTGCAAGCGGCTTGATAAATGGCGCTTAGACGCCAACATGGACTCGGTTTCAAAGACCGCGAAGTATGTCCAGACTGCTACCGCACTCGAATTGGGGAATTCCGACCCTAACAAAATCGAGGTGCGGGACCTCCGGCCCTGAACCTGTCCTGCATGGACCAAGAGCTTTGGCAATTGCTCAAAGGAGTCTCGCGTTCTTTTTATCTCAGCGTCCGCTTCTTGCCTCGCAAGGTCCGGCCGGCAATTGCGTTAGGTTATCTTGCGGCCAGGGCAAGTGACACGATAGCGGATGCTAACTCTCTCCCGGCTGAACGGCGATTAGAAGTCTTGAGGCAATTGCGTGCCCAACTGTTCAGCTTGGATCCCGAGTTGAAAACAAACTTGCAAGCATGCGCCAAATGCCAACCGGACAGCCGCGAGCGCCAGTTATTGCAAGACATTGATCTAGTTTTCGGCCGCATCAGAGCGTTACCCCTTGAACAGCAGGATCTGCTGCGACAGGTGTTGGAGCATATCATCCGAGGTCAGGCCCTGGATATAGAACGCTTTGAGGTTGCTTCCTCACTGCGCGCATTACGATCCAAGGAAGAGCTCGAGGAATATATCTACCTGGTTGCAGGTTCGGTGGGTGAATTCTGGACAAAATTGTGCCTTCAACAATTTTCTGGCTATTCTCGAATCATTGCCTCAGAGATCGTTTCCTGGGGAATGGAATACGGTAAAGGTTTGCAGCTGGTGAACGTCTTGCGCGATTTCCCGAATGACGTTCAGTCCGGACGATCTTACCTGCCGGTTACAGATCCGGACAGTTTGTCGAAAGATTTAAGAGCGGCTCAATCGTTGTTTAGCGAATGGCGTTCGGTGGCCGCGGTTTATCTCGACTCCGGCGCACGCTATGTTCAAGCCATCCGCCCGGCGCGAGTCAAGTTTGCTTGCGCTTTGCCAGTCCTGATCGGCAGAGAAACGTTGAAGAAGTTGGGAACGCTTCCCTCCGCCGGCAAAAAAGTGAAAGTTAGCCGGAAGAGGGTGTATTGGTTTGCGATCCTATCGCTCATAATTGCGGTAGTGCCCGGCGCGGACAAGGTATTGCTGCCGCCGAGGACGGGAACCTCGCTGCCAGCAGGGTAAAATTGTAGCCAATCCAGGGGTTGAACCAGTGCGCTCCGAGGTTAAGGACGTGGCCAGCCCTCGACTGGCACGATGCCCCCAAAAGTGCTGAAATTTTCGGCTAAGTGATGCGTCATCGCGTCACCGGTACAATACGCCTCGCAAACCGGAGGGAGTGGGATTCGAACCCACGGATCCTTGCGGATCTCCGGTTTTCAAGACCGGTGCAATAAACCACTCTACCATCCCTCCAATCCTTTATTGAACTTCATTCCCGGCCGGTTTCATTTGGGCAACCCCTGACAACGCTTTCTCGGTTGCCATTTGCTGCCACTTTTGCGTTAAAATGCGAACCTTAGCGCATGGAGACGCGTCAGTTGCGCATACTTCCGTACACCGGCAAACGGGCCTACCAGTATTATCTCGACGGGCTGAAAGTCAACGGGAAGAGGCAAAAACCGAGGCGCTGCAGCGCCATGCCTCCGAGGTCCGTCAGACGTGCGCGGGGGATCGGTAACCGCGAAGTATGTCATTGAAGGAGTGGGAGTCAATTGGGAGGAATTTAGAATCGCGAATTTCGAATCGAGAAGCGCGCCGGCGCGCACCCCATTCGAATTTCTAACGTCGAACTTCTAAATTCCTCCCGCTCAATACGCTTTCCCGAACAGCACCCTCCTTGAGCTCGGTGCGCCGGAGATAATACATTTGCCCGGCGGTTCATCCTGAATGTTCGGGTCGCTGGGGATGCAGCGAATGGTAACCTTGAGGTCTTCTTTGATTTGGGCTTCCACGGCCGGATCACCAGACCAGTGGGCGAATGCGAAGCCGCCATGGATCTCGGGACGCTCCTGATTTTTCGGAGTAAAGAAATCGTAAAAATCAGCTTTAGAATCGATTTTCACCGTGTGCTGGTCGCGTAGGTCTTTGGCTCGCTGGTAAAGACCGGCTTGCATGTCTGCGAGCAGGTCGGGGATGATAGCGACCACTTCATCGACCGGTTTAAACGCTTTTTCTCTGATTGGGCGATCACGTCGGGCCAGCGCCACGGTACCTTTTTCCAAGTCGCGAGGTCCGAGTTCCAGGCGGATCGGCGCCCCGCGCTTGATCCATTCCCAGTTCTTAACGCCGCCACCCAGATCGCGTTTGTCGACTTCCACGGTAACCGGCTCACTGGCATAACGAAGGTTACGGAGACGTGCTGCCAGCTGGTCGGCTGCTTCCAGCACAGTAGCGCGATGTTCCGGTTTTTGGATTACCGGCAGGATAACGACCTGGCTGGGGGCGATGCGCGGCGGCAAAATTAAGCCGTCATCGTCGGCATGCGTCATTACTACCGTACCGACCAGGCGAGTGCTGGCGCCCCAACTCGTTGTCCAGGCGTATTCCTGGGTTCCTTCCCGTGACAGGTAACGAATGTTTGCCGCCCTGGCGAAGTTTTGGCCGAGGAAGTGAGACGTGCCGGCCTGCACCGCTTTGCGATCCTGCATCATGGCTTCAATGGTCAACGTGGTGAGTGCGCCAGGAAACCTTTCGCTCTCGCTTTTCTGCCCGGCATAAACGGGGATGGCGAGGTATTGTTCGGCGAAGGTCTGGTACACGGCGAGCATCTGGTTGGCCTCAGCAATTGCCTCGTCGGCGGTTTCGTGAACAGTATGTCCCTCCTGCCAGAGAAACTCGGTCGTACGCAGAAACAGGCGGGTACGCATCTCCCAGCGAACAACATTGCACCATTGGTTAACCAGAACCGGCAGGTCGCGATAGGACTGGACCCAACGGGCAAAGGTGGCGCCAATGATTGTCTCCGAGGTCGGCCGAACCACGAGTGGCTCTGCTAGTTCAGCGGTCGGCGCCGGGCGCATTTTGCCGTCCGGGCCGTGCTCCAGGCGGTGGTGAGTAACCACTGCACATTCCTTAGCAAATCCTTCGACATGCTCCGCTTCTCTCTCCATATAGCTGAGCGGGATAAACAAGGGAAAATAGGCATTCTTATGGCCCGTCGCCTTGAACATCCCGTCGAGGTACCGTTGCATATTCTCCCAGATTCCGAACCCCCAGGGCTTAATCACCATACAGCCGCGGACGTCGGAGTTTTCAGCGAGGTCGGCGGCCCGAACGACCTGCTGGTACCATTCCGGAAAATCCTCGGCTCGGGTGGGTGAAATTGCGGTTTTAGGAGTGCTGTGGATCTTGGGATCAGTCATTCTGGATCGCTCACAAACCCTTGAAGATTTGTGAGCGATCCAGAATGACAAATGACAGATGACCAATGACAAATAAAAGTCTTCGGCGAGAGTCCGCCAGAGGCCGGCTATTTGTCATCTGTTATTTGTTATTTGTCATCCTGAATATCTCACCCTTTTTGCGAGCATCCCTTAAGTCTCTCACGACAGTGTGAGAAATTCAGGCAGGCGGGGTCGAAAAAGAATTCAGGAACCGGCGAAAGAATTCCGCGCCGCGTTCGAGATCGCGGACCGCAATAAATTCGTCGCTGGTATGTGCCTGTTCAATCGAACCTGGGCCAATTGCGACGGCGGGAATATTCCTTTCCGCAAAAAAGGCGGCGTCACAAAACCAGGGTGCACCGATGCATTTGGAACCGAGAGCAACCAGCTTCTGGATGAAGGGGTGAGCGGGATCGGTGTAGAGCGGCTGCGAAACTTTGATCGGCGATACTTCTACGGTCGGGAATCTGACGGAAACAAAGTCGCGGACGGCTTCTGCCATCGATTCCTGGCCTGGAATGGTTCGGATATCGATTTCCGCGACGCTTTGATCCGGTACCACATTAATTTTAGTCCCACCTACAATGGTTCCGAGGCTAATAGTTGGTTCGCCGAGAGCGTGGTTCGGATGCGTGGGACAGAGACTCGGGAATTCCGTTTTGAGCGATGCGAATGCTTCGGTTAAGAGCTCAATTGCGTTGACTCCGGCGCTCGGGTCGGAAGCATGAGCAGATTTGCCCTTGGCATGAAGCTTCAGCCAAGCAGTGCCTTTGTGAGTGTAAACCACATCCAGATTAGTTGGTTCGCCTGCCAGAACGAAATCCACCTTATGCCGCTCGGCGCAAACTTTTGACCCAAGCTGATCGGCTTCTTCATCGACAAGCCCGACGAACCCTACCGCGATGTTCAGCTTCGGAAGATCGGTTGTAGCCAAGGCCCATAACATCGCTGCCATGGGTCCTTTTGTGTCGGTGGCTCCGCGCCCAAATAAGCGACCGTCCACAACATCGCCTGCGAACGGATCGATTGTCATACTCCTGCCCGGCACAGTATCAAGGTGAGGTGCAAAGAGCAGTGTGCTCTTGGCGTTTTCCGGCCTGGGAAACCAGCCATAGACGTTGGGCCGACCTTCCGCGACGTATTCGAGTTCTACTGTCGCACCACGAGCGTTCAGAAATTCACCAACAAAGCGGCTGATCGCTTCTTCCCCGGCGCTTTCCGGTGCGCCGGATGGATTTTCGCTCGGGATGCGGACAAGAGCACGGCAAAGGTCGGTGACGGAGTTGATTGCGCTCATAAGGCCTGGATTTTCTCCATAAAGGGCGGGTTTCGTTCACCTGTTCGAGGATTGCGGGTTAGAACGGAACCATTCTACAAAGAGAGGTATTCCGTTTTCGATCAGTGTACCCGGTCGATAATCGAGCAACTTTCCTGCCTTGGAAATATCGGCAAGAGTCTGCGGCATATCGCCCGGCACGTCCGGCCGATACTCGATCACGGCGGATTTTCCCAACGATTTTTCAATGAGCCGAATCACTTCTCGCAGCTCGACGGTCTGATTTTCCCCGAGGTTAAAAATCTCGAACGGGGAGCCGTCAAAGCGAATCGCGTTCAACAAGCCCTGTACGCTATCATCGATGAAGGTAAAATCTCGGCGGGCGGTGCCGTCGCCATAGACCTCAATAGGCTTTCCGGCAGCGATCAAACGGGTAAATTTGTGTATCGAAAGATCGGGCCGTTGCCTGGGGCCGTAGACCGTGAAGAAGCGAAGGCAAACCACCTTGATGCCATATAAGTACGAGTAGTTCGAGCAAATGTGCTCACCTGCCAGCTTGCTACTGGCATATGGGCTAAGGGTTTGTACTAAGACCTGGTCTTCGCGAAAAGGAATCTGCTGGCTTGCCCCGTATACCGAAGAGCTGGAAGCGAACACCACTTTCCGGACGCCCGAATTCTTCGCTGCCTCGAGAACATTAAATGTGCCTAATACATTGGTTTTAAGATAAAGCTCGGGAAAGCTGACGGAAGGCCGGACACCGGCTCGGGCTGCCAAATGGACAATCACCTCCGGGCGTTCAGCTTTGACGACCTGGTTGACCTGTTCCGGATTGCAAATGTCAGCCGGATAGACCTGTACAGGCGCATTCCTGAGGTTGGCCCGCTTAATCTGCGGGTCATAGAAATCGTTAAAGTCATCAATCACAGAGACGACCTCACCGCGAGCGACCAGCGCATCCACTACGTGCGACCCGATGAAGCCGGCGCCCCCTGTGACCAAGATTTTCATGATGGGTAGAAAGGAGGCAAACTGGGTTCAAAGCAACAGAGGCGCAAGGGGATTTAACCTCTTTGCTCCTTGCTATCCGCCAGGATCGCGGGATCATAGAAAATAGAGAATGCCGCAAGAAAAGAAAGGTCCGGCTCGGATTGTTATTCCTTCGCGAGAGAAGCCTCCGGAGACAGCGGCACCCGTGTCGACGGTTTCATCGGGGGCAGCGCCGGTGCATACCAGCGAGAAGCTCATCGCTCGAATGCGGCCGGCACCACGCGATCCTTGGGTGGTTCCGCTGGCCGGGTTGGTCCTCGCTTTTTCGGTAATTTCGCTTATCGTGCAGTGTTTAGTGGCTTTCAGTTGAGAACCAGGGAATCGGGGTGGCGAACGAACCACGAAAGAAATTAAAGGTTATGTCAACGGCTTCTGTGATTCATTTGGATGAGTCGAACTTCGATCAAACCGTCAGCGAATCGAATGTCCCAGTACTTGTCGATTTCTGGGCCAGCTGGTGTGGTCCCTGTCGAATGATTGCTCCTGTCCTGGAGGAGATCGCCAAGGAACAGGGCGAAAAAATACAGATCGGAAAAGTCGACGTTGACTCCAATCCGGCGATATCCAATCGATTTGGGATCCGGAATATCCCGACGTTGCTTTTTTTCAAAGGAGGCGAAGTAAAGGATCAGGTAGTTGGATTAACCAGTAAGGCGGACTTGGTGTCGCGTCTTCAAGGTTTAAAGTAACAGGACAGAAAAGACGATTAAATGCTCTCCTGTATGCGGAGAACGTGATTAGTGATTAGTAGGTGTTTAATATGAATATGCTAGCACTGGGCTTTGGAAATTTTGGCGGCCCCGATCTATTTATTATCCTTCTTATCGTGCTGGTGTTGTTCGGCGCTAAGAAGTTACCGGAATTAGCGAGAAGCCTGGGCCAAAGCATGAACGAATTTCGCAAGGCGCGTGAAGAATTCGATCGCGAGCTTCATACCGCGAGTAACGATGTGAAGGGGCAACCGCAATCGTACCAGCCGGCGCAAAACGTTCAGCCGGTGCCCCCTGCGCCCCAGACTCAGACGCCTCAACCGCCACCGGCGGTAGTTTCCAATGACCAACGGCCGGATGGGCAACGGTGATCGGTGAGGAGTGAGACGTGAGAAGGGAAGGTGACTAGTACCTCCTGATTCCTCGCGTAACGATTTGGAAACGCTCGGCCAATGGCCGGGCGTTTTCTTTTTTTCTACTAATCACATCACCTTTCACTGCTCACTGCTCACTGCTCACTTCTCGCCTATCAACGCTCACTTCTTACTTGCAGCCCGCAAGCGGAGCCTTAATGTCGCGGGGCGTCCCGCGCCGGTTTTACGCGCGGGACGTTTTCTGTCCCGAGCTTATGGCGAATACAGTATTGGTGGGTGCCCAATGGGGAGATGAAGGCAAAGGTAAGGTCATCGATTATCTCACGGACCGGGTGGACGTGGTTGTGAGAAGTCAGGGCGGAAACAACGCCGGCCATACCGTAGTTGTCGGTGATACTAAGTATATCCTTCGTTTGATCCCTTCCGGGATTCTGCGTCCTGGGAAAATATGTTTGATTGGAAACGGGGTGGTGGTTGATCCGATCTCGCTTTGCGAGGAGATCGCTGAGCTTCGCGGCCAAGGTGTCGAAATTTCCAGTCGGAATCTTTTGATCAGCGACGCGGCGCACCTGGTTTTTCCTTATCACAAGCTGATTGACGAACAGCGAGAACTCGCCCACGGCCGCAACAAGATCGGAACTACGAAACGAGGGATTGGACCCGCCTATGGAGACAAAATTGCGCGGGTTGGTATCCGTCTCGGCGACTTGCTGGAACCGGAGCTGTTTCGGGAACGGCTGGAGAGCCGGATTCAAGAGGTAAATTGGCTCTTACAGCAATACGGATCAAAACCGATCGACTGGCGGGAACTTGGCGACCAGTATCTGGCGACTGGGGAACAACTCCAGGATATGATCACGAACACCGTACTGGCCTTGCACCGGCTGATGGACTCCCAGAAAGAGATCTTGTTCGAAGGTGCTCAAGGAACTTTCCTGGACATCGATCACGGTACCTACCCCTACGTTACTTCTTCGAACACCACCGCGGGAGGCGCCTGTACGGGTTCAGGAGTACCGCCTAACCGGATCGACCGAGTCGTCGGGGCACTGAAAGCATATACGACGCGCGTAGGTGAGGGTCCGTTTCCTACTGAAAACCAGGAACTGTCCGACTTATTGCATTCAATGGGGCGCGAAATTGCGGTGAACACGGGTCGCAAACGCCGTTGCGGTTGGTTCGATGCGGTGGCAACTCGGTTTGCTGTGATGGTGAACGGGATTGACGAAATGGCAGTAACCAACCTGGACGGATTGGATTCACTCGAGACCATTAAGATTTGCGTCGCGTATGAACGGGATGGCAAGAAAGTGGATTCACCGCCTACTTGTGTTCGCAAATTCAAGCGATGTACGCCCGTGTACATTGATGTGCCCGGCTGGAAAGAACCGACCACTAGTGCGCGGTCCTATGACGACCTACCAAAGAACGCCCGGCTTTATCTCGAGAAAATCTGCGAACTCGCAGGGACGAAGCTGAGCCTGGTGGGAGTCGGGCAGAAACGGGAGCAGACGATCGTTGTAAGATAAAGAGAGGATTTAGGAGCTAGGATCGAGAAGCTAGAAGGCCAGGGCTTCGATTCGACCCTCATAGTGTGGCCCTTGACCTCCTGGATCCTTACCTCCCATATCCTCTCTAGCGCGTTGACTTTTCCATCGCCTTGCCGGTTGTTGAGCGGCTAATCATGGTCAGCAAAACTCCTCGGCATGTTGCCGTCATTATGGATGGTAACGGGAGATGGGCACGACAACGCGGGTGGCCGCGCAGCCGGGGCCATCTCGAAGGCGCAAAAGCAGTCCGCCAATGCGTGGAAACCTGTCTTGAGCTTGGCATCGAATATCTGACTCTTTACGCATTCTCGACCGAGAACTGGCAGCGACCAAAAGAGGAAGTGGACACACTGATGGGTCTACTGCAACGGTTTCTCCGGGACTACACTAGAGATTTGGCTGGCCGTGGTGTCCAAGTCCAAGCGATTGGCCGGCTAAACGAGCTCCCGCGAGAATGCCAAGACCAGCTCGAGAAAGCGATTGCCGCTACCGCCGGCAACAAGCAACTGACCACGATTCTGGCGGTCAATTATAGCGGTCGCACCGAGATCATTGATGGTGTCCAGCGACTGGCCAAGGAAGTGGCATCCGGGAAGCTGCGTCCGGACGAGATTGATACCGATCTTTTTAGCCGGTTCTTGTACACCCACGAATGGCCAGACCCGGACCTTCTGATTCGTACCTCCGGCGAGATGCGGATATCGAATTTCCTGCTTTGGCAGGTCAGCTACACGGAAATGTACGTGACACCAAAACTTTGGCCTGATTTCTCCCGGCAAGACCTGGTCGATGCTGTCGCCGAATTTAACCGCCGGCAGAGAAGATACGGTGGGCTGTGAGGCGGCGAAGCTGTGATAGATCGTGATCTGCTGGCCAAAACAAATCGATCGGTTTTGGAAGATTAGCGGCGAAGCCGCCCGGCACAGTGATTTGCATCGATTTTACCTATTACTCCTGCGCGTGATTCTAACCATTCCGGTTTGAATCGATAACATTGCTTGCAGATTAGACAGGATGCGCAAAAGATAACAGCCGGCTCCAGCTCTTGGCCCGTCAAATTGATCGGATAGGGCCTCCAGCTACAGCTGCGAGCGGCTAGTTTGATGCAGACGATTTTGCTTGTTGATCCAGAAACTGACTTTCTCGAGTGGGCGCAGAACCAGCTCGAGACTCCAACCACTCGTGTCCTCAGCGCCACGGCAGCTGACGAGGGTTACAAAATCTATATCGCCGAAAATCCGGATCTAGTGATCTGTGAAACCCACCTTCTTCCATTCAGCGGTCTGGAGCTTTTGGCCAGGGTGCGACAACGAGACACCAACGCCCTTGTTATCCTCATGAGCGCCTTTGGGACGACTCAGTCGGTCATAGAATCAATGAAGCTGGGGGCCTTCGATTACCTGCGCAAAGAATCTTTACCGTTCAATCTCAAGCCGGTAGTGGATGCCGCGCTGACAGCTCAGGCCGAAATGCGATCAGCAACCGCGTTTAAGCCTCAGCTTACGGTAGAACAGTATCAGGATAGCTTGGTCGGACAATCCCAGGCTATGCAGCAGGTTTTCAAAATGATCGGCCGGGTTTCACACAGCGATGCGCCCGTGATGATCACCGGTGAAAGCGGTTCCGGTAAGGAGTTGGTGGCCCGCGCTATTCATCATTACAGCAACCGAAGCTCGCAGACCTTTATCGCGATCAATTGTGCGGCTATCCCGGAGAACCTTCTGGAGAGTGAGTTGTTCGGCCATGAAAAGGGCGCGTTTACGGGAGCAGCGTCGCAAAGGATTGGCCGGTTTGAACAGAGCAATGGCGGAACCCTGTTTCTTGACGAGATCGGCGAGATGCCGATGGCCGTGCAGAGCAAAATTCTGCGGGTTTTGCAGGAAGGCGAGTTCTCCCGCGTTGGTGGCAATGCTGTCATCAAGACAGATGTGCGGATCATTGCGGCAACCAATAAGACGCTGGAACAAGAGGTCGCCAAGAAACAGTTCCGGGAGGATCTTTTTTACCGGCTGAACGTGGTACGGATTCATTTGCCGCCACTACGTCAGCGAAAAGAAGACGTCCGGTTACTGGCGGAGTATTTTCTCAAGAAGATCGCGACGCAGAAACATCTGCCGCAGCTGACCTTATCGGCGGAATCGATCAAGGTACTAGAAGAATACCCATGGCCCGGAAATGTCCGCGAGCTGGAAAACACGATTCAGCGTGCCTGCGTTCTGGCGACGAGTGACGTATTGCTGCCGAAGGATATCCCGCTCGGCGGGGCGGGGCAAACGGAGCAACTGGACGGAGATCATCGTCCCGGCGCTACGGCCAGCGGAGGTAAACCTACGCTGGAGACAGCGGTCGAGACATTACTCGATGCGGCCGCCTCGGACCCGACGATACAGCTTTTACCATGGTTGGAACGGGAGTTTACGGTTTCAGCGATGAAACGGACCAAAGGCAACCAGGTGAAAGCCGCCAAACTTTTGGGTGTCACCAGGGCAACCTTACGAAAGCGGATCGAGCGATACGGGATCACTAAAGAGTTGAGTTTTCAATGACAAGAAGGAGTTAGCTGTAGTCTCCAGTCCAAGGTGCCCAGCGATGTTTGACGCGACTGGGGTTCTTCCCGGGAGCCGCCTGTTGCCTGATTCATGGGAGTCGTTGCCTACAAAGCGGCTCCCCTCCAGGGCGTTGGGCATTTTCGGGCAGTCCTGCGCGTTCGCGGCCTGGCAGCTGCTGAATCGGTTAGATATAGACAGGCTCCCTCATTAACGCCAGTCCGGCTCGGACCGCCTGGCCGGCGGCCCATTTTGCTCGCAACGAAAGCGAAGCTATTTATGGGACAGGACAAGTTCGCATATTACCCGTGAAGATCCTTTCGACTTCTGAAAAAAGCCGAGTCGCGTCGCCTAAGTCGCTTCTCCAGCAAATGGTGGGGGAGGTGGCAGGTTCAAAGAGTTTCAGCTCCAGATTCAGGAAGCGGCCCTGTTTCGAGCAGGTTTGTGAAGCAGCTCAACCGTTTGTGGCGGCATGCATTGTCCAGCATTACGCGGCGCGCAATTGCTGGTTGATTTGCCCCGATTCACGGCGGCAGGAAGAGATTTTTAACGGACTGCTTAACTGGGAGACCAAGGCGTGGTTTTTTCCCGAGTTGGAAATTCCGGCGGTTGAGGGAGCAGTTCCAGATCCTGAAGTTGTGGCGGAGCGCTTGACCGTGTTGCAACGGCTATCCGAAGGCAAACGGGCCGTGGTTGTGGTCACGAAGACTGCTCTTGATGATGCAGTACCAAACCGGGAGCAGGTCGGCCGTCAGAGTTTCCGGGTGAGACGTGGTCAGGCACTTGACCGTGCCGCTTTCGTCGAGAGCCTGTTGAAGTCGGGGTACCAACAAGTCGCTCAGGTGAGCGCCCGAGGGGAATTCGCGGTGCGCGGCGGCATCATCGACGTTTTTTCCTGGCAGCATGCGTTGCCGCTCCGCATCGAGCTTTTTGGCGATGAGATTGATTCATTACGAGAATTCGATCTTGATGACCAGACGGCGGTTCAAGTCATGGATCGAAGCGAAGTCTTCCTGGGTGAACTGGAGGCGGGAGACGTTAGCCTACAGGATTACATCCGATCCGGGGATCTGATCATCGATATCGAGAGCGACCATGAAGATGCCGGGGCGCGGATCAGCAGTGGAGCCTTGGAAGGGGACGGACCTGAAGATTACGAGACGGCATTTTTCCCTTCCAGCTTTCACGATTTCGAAGCCGGTGACTTCCTGGTGGAGGAAACCAAGCGGGAACAGGCTCTGGAACAGATCCGGCAATGGCTTACTGAGGGGTGGCGGATCCTGGCCGTCTGCCACAACGAGGGTGAGTCGGAGCGGTTACGGGATGTGCTGGGTGATAATGAAATCGACATTGATCAGATTGCCTTCGCCTTGGGTGACCTGAATCACGGATTTACCTATGAGACTGGCAAGCTGGCAGTACTCTCCGATGCAGAGATTTTCGGTCGGTACCAGAGCCCGAGCGCGCGCCGGCTGGCCTTGCGGCGCTCCCGTTTGCGCGGTGGAAGGCTACCCGTTGATTTCAGCGAACTGATCGAAGGCGATTACGTCGTTCACCTTGAGTATGGAATCGCCAAATACAACGGCATTCGCAAACTCAAACAAGAAGGAGCCGAAACGGAATGCGTAGTTCTCGAATTTGCGGACGACGCGAAGTTGTATGTTCCTTTTGAGCAAACGTTTCTGATCTCGCGGTACGTTGGACTCGGAAAAAGATTTCCTGCGCTCAGCAGTTTGGGTGACAGTCGCTGGGCAAAAGCGAAGAAAGCGGCGGAAACAGCGGTTTTTGACTACGCAGCGAGAATGCTGAAGCTGCAGGCAGAACGGAATGCTCTCAACGGGTATCAGTTCCCGCCCGATACAAAGTGGCAGGCCGAGTTCGAAGCGTCGTTTCTTTATAAAGAGACTCCAGATCAGCTAACCGCGATCGAGGACACCAAGCGCGACTTGCAATCAGAGCAACCGATGGACCGTTTAATCTGCGGTGATGTTGGCTTTGGGAAGACTGAGGTTGCTATTCGCGCCGCATTTAAAGCGGTTATGGGCGGCAAGCAAGTAGCATTGCTGGCACCGACGACGGTTTTGGCGCAGCAGCATTACAAAACGTTCCGGGAACGCGTGTCGGATTATCCGGTGACGGTAGGTATGCTGAGCCGATTCCTGTCGGTCGGCGAGCAACGGAAAACGATCCAAGCGATTCGCGACGGCTCGTTGGATATCGTCATCGGCACGCACCGATTGATCTCATCGGACATCGAATTTAAGGATCTTGGACTGGTGGTAGTTGACGAAGAACAGCGCTTCGGCGTGCGTCATAAAGAACGCCTGAAAGAGCGCTTCAAATTAGTGGATGTACTTACATTGTCGGCAACGCCCATTCCGCGGACCCTTTACCTTTCGTTAGTGGGCGCTAAAGACATGTCGGTCATTGAGACGCCGCCGCCGAATCGGCTGCCGGTGGAAACAATCATTTGCGCCTACGACGAGCGAGTAATCCGGGATGCTATCCAGCGGGAACTGAAACGGCGCGGGCAGGTTTACTTCCTGCATAACCGGATTTATTCCATCTACCGAGTGAAAGAGCGGATCGAGGCGCTATGTCCGGGTGCTCGTGTTGAGATCGGGCACGGCCAAATGGTAGAAGAAGAGTTAGAGGAGGTTATGCGCCGCTTTGTGGAAGGCGAAATCGATGTGCTGATCTCGACCACGATCGTCGAAAGCGGTTTAGATATTCCGAATGCAAACACCATTATCATCGATCGAGCCGATCGTTTTGGCCTGGCAGATTTGTACCAGCTCCGTGGCCGGGTTGGCCGGGCTCAGCATAAGGCTTATGCTTACCTGTTGCTACCTCGGGAGCTGATGGGAGGTGCTCGCCGGCGGATCAACGCGATCAAACAATATTCCGGGTTAGGCGCTGGATTTAAGATCGCGATGCGGGACCTCGAGATCCGCGGAGCCGGGAATATCTTGGGCACAGCGCAAAGCGGGCACATTACTAACGTCGGTTTTGAGCTCTATTGCCATTTGTTGCAGCAAGCGATCGAGAAGCTGAAAGGGAAGGAGGCAAAGCCGCGCAGCGAGGCTCATCTCCGACTGGACTTCGTAGCCACAAACGAGTCGGAATTCGTCAGTTCGACCGACGGCAAAGCCCCAGCATTTATCACGGCGGATTACATCCCACAGCCGCACCTTCGGATTCAGGCTTACAAGAAGCTGGCCGCCGTCGCCAATATCGAGCAGCTGCAAAAACTGGAAGCGGAATGGCGGGACCGGTTTGGACCGCTGCCGTTAGCGGTACAGAACCTATTGAAAATGAACGAAATTTGACTGACCGCCGGAAAATCGCGCGTGGCTGGG
>JAFAVN010000284.1 GCA_019242435.1 Verrucomicrobiota bacterium
CCTCCAGGCGCTAGGGGTGATAGAAACTGCGGGGCGTTTCTCGGGAGCCGCCTGCTAGCTACTCATGGAATTAGCGGCCTGCAAAGCGGCTCCCCTCCAGGCGCTAGGGGTGATAGAAACTGCGGGGCGTTTCTCGGGAGCCGCCTGCTAGCTACTCATGGAATTAGCCGCCTGCAAAGCGGCTCCCCTCCAGGGCTAGGGCTGATAGAAACTGCGGGGCGATTCTCGGGAGTCGCCTGCTAGCTACTCATGGAATTAGCCGCCTGCAAAGCGGCTCCCCTCCATCACTTGCGCTTGGTTCCGGCTGCTTTTTTCGGAGCGGCCAGAGCTTTCAAAGCGCGGCTGGTCTTAGCGGCATCCGCAGGCTGATCGACACTGATATAAGCCACAAACTTGCGGCCCATCACCATGCCGGAAAGGCCGTGCAGGTTCACTCCGGCTTCGGCAATTGCGGAGGCGATCCGCGAACCCAGTCCCGGTTCATCGTCTCCTTCAATTCTCAGAGTGGTCAATTTACCGGCAGGGGCCAGGCCCCCCGTTTTCGCTGCTTTTCGAGGGCCGGTTCCTTTGACTGGCGTGAGGAAAGCAACACCTTTACCGGGTTTCGAATGATCACGCCGGGCGATAACGCAATCGAGATTTGCGCCCGCACCGGCAAGTGCGCTTAAGAGTTTCGCAAGGCCGCCGGGAGAATCTTCGACTTCAGCGGCCCAGACATCCACTTTCGTGACAGTCAGGCTCATGGGGGAAATAGCCTCCTTTTGTACGCGAGTTTAGATGGTTACCTGCTTCGCGGGCAAGCAGATTTCCGCAGTAGGCGTTTTGGGGTTCCGGATTGCGGGTTCCGGGTTCCGGGTGATGGAGATGTCCACTGGCGACGGCGATTTGCGGCAAAAGTTCACCCCATCGCCTTGGAGTGGTCCAGGGATACGGTTACATCAGAGATGTAGCGGGACAGTCGCCGCTACCTAAGACTCCATTACCCAGCTCTCCACCGCTCCTTGAACTGCTTGAACTTCTCGAACTCCGCCGAAATCCGCTTGCTTCCAAACCACGTGAGGTAAGGTCGATAGATATGCGTGTGTTCGACAGCCCCTTTTCACGTGCGCCGGAGGTCCAGCTTTTGTCTAATGGCCGTTATCACTTGGTGATCAGCAATGCGGGAGGCGGATACAGTCGTTGGCGTGACTTGGCCATAACCCGTTGGCGCGAGGACACTACCCGGGATTGCTGGGGCGCGTTCATTTATTTGCGAGATCCGGAAACAGGCGACTTCTGGTCCGTTGGGTACCAACCTACCCTCCGCCCGATGGAAGAATACCGGGTGACCTTTACGGCGACGGGCGCCGAGTTCCGTCAGCGACAAGCCGGCTTTGAGATCGCTACCCACATCTGGGTCTCGGCGGAGGACGATGTCGAGGTGCGCCGCGTCGTGGTGACAAATCACTCGAGCCGTACACGCTCAATCGAGTTGACCAGTTATTCAGAGGTGGTCCTGGCAGTGCCTGCGGCGGACTTGGCGCATCCGGCTTTCAGCAATCTCTTCGTGCAGACCGAATTTGTGCGAGCTGCATCCGCTATTCTGGCGAACCGCCGGCCACGAGCCCAGGGAGAACAACATCCTTGGCTGATACACTCGATGATCGGAGAGGAAGGCTCTCCGGATGAACTCTCGGGTGAGACCGATCGCGCCAGGTTTATTGGGCGAGGTAGAACCGCAGAAAATCCAGCGGCAATGGAACGGATTGGTCAACTGTCTAATACTGTCGGATCGGTTCTCGATCCTATCGTGTCGCTCCGGCGGACATTCACTTTGGCACCCGATAGTTCGATTCGGGTGGATTTCATAACCGGACTGGCCGAAACCCGGCATGGTGCATTGGCCTTAGCCGAGAAGTATCATGCGCCACAGCCGATCGCTGCTTCCCAGGAGCACGTAAACCGCCAACTAACGCCGCCGGAATTAAATGACGCTGAAATCGACTTATATGGCAGATTAGCAAGCTCCCTCATTTATCCTAATCGCGACCGCCGCAGCGACGCAGCAGTGTTAGTGCAAAACCGGTTAGGACAAAAGGCGCTCTGGCGTCATGGCATCTCCGGTGATCTTCCAATTGTTCTACTGCATGTTACTAACCCTGCGGACTTCGAGGTTCCGCGTCAACTGATCGAGGCACAGGTCTACTGGCGACGTGAAGGTCTATCTACTGATCTTATCATTTTGATAGAACAGACCTCAGAGGCATGCCAGGCGTTAATCGATCGTATCAATAGTCTCATCCGAACGCGATTCCATTTGGACGTTTTGGAAAAATCGGGGGGGATTTTTGTTCGGCATCAGGACCAGCTCTCGGCTGAGGAGTTTCGGTTGTTTCAATCGGCAGCGCGCCTGGTGCTAACGGACCAGGCCAAAACGATCGGCGAGCAGCTTGAGAAAGAGTCTAAAATGGAAGTGCCGCCTCCGGCGCTGGTGACGAACCGATCTGTCTTCATCGAAGCCGAGGCTCGACCAATGAATGGAGGCGAATTGTTATTTCAGAATGGTACGGGTGGATTTACGCCTGACGGGCGCGAGTACGTTATCAGCCTTCAGCCAGGACAAACAACGCCGGTGCCGTGGGTGAACGTGATAGCAAACCCGGGATTTGGTACCGTTGTTTCTGAGAGCGGCGGCGCCTATACCTGGGCGGAAAACTCGCATGAGCTGCGTCTGACTCCGTGGAATAACGATCCGATTAGCGATGTCAGTGGGGAAGCATTTTATCTTCGCGATGATGAAACCGGGACGATATGGTCGCCAACCCCCTCGCCCGCCAGGGGCAATACCCCTTATCTAATCAGGCACGGCTTTGGTTACACCGTCTTTGAACATGTCGAGCATGGTATTGAGTCTGAGTTAACCATTTATGTCGCTATTGATGCGGCCGTAAAATTCGCCGCTTTCAGGTTGCGAAACATCTCGGGCGCTCCCCGACGCATATCGGTAACCGGCTACTGGGAGTGGGTTTTTAGTGATTTGCGGCAGAGAAGTGCGCTTCATGTACAAACCGAAGTTGATAATGAAACCGGAGCATTATCGGCGCGTAACTTTTATAACGTCGAGTTTTCTCACTGGATCGCTTTTCTGGACACGGATGAGTCTGCCAAGACCTTTACCGGTGACCGGAACGAGTTCATCGGACGGAACGGGAGCTTGTCGCAGCCAGCAGCGTTACGCCGGCAGCATCTTTCCGGACAGGTCGGAGCCGGACTCGATGCCTGTGGGGCCGTGCAGGTGACTATCGATTTACCGGACCATCAAGAGAGAGAAACCTGCTTCCGTTTGGGGGCGGCGACCGGTCCGGGTGAGGTACGGCAGCTGATTCATCGTTTTCGAGGAAATAAAGCTAGTAGACGAGCGCTTGAGGCGGCTCAGCAATATTGGACCGGTACGTTAGGTAAAGTCCACGTAGAGACGCCTGATCCATCAGTTAATCTGATGGCGAACGGTTGGCTATTATATCAGGTGTTGAGTTGCCGTTTGTGGGGGCGAACAGGGTTTTATCAGTCCGGGGGTGCCTTTGGTTTTCGCGATCAGTTACAAGATGTGATGGCGCTGGTACATGCCGATCCAGGTCTGACCAGAGAACACATTCTAAGAGCGGCGGCCCAGCAATTCCGGGAGGGCGATGTGGAACACTGGTGGCATCCACCCTCAGGGCAAGGCGTGCGTACTCATACCTCGGATGATTATCTCTGGTTGCCATATGTTACCTGGCAATACATCTTGCGAACCGGAGACACAGCGATACTGGATGAGCAAGTTGCCTTTATCGAAGGGCGACCCCTCAGACCCGACGAAGCGGATTACTATGATTTACCTAAACGCTCGGATGAATCTGCTTCCATCTACGAACATTGTGTTCGCGCCATCCGGCATGGATTGAAGTTTGGCCAACACGGCTTGCCATTGATTGGCAGTTGTGATTGGAACGACGGAATGAACCTGGTTGGCAAGGAAGGGCGCGGTGAGAGTGTCTGGCTCGGTTTTTTCCTTTACGATGTTCTACAGCGGTTTGAAAAGCTGGCTCGTGAAAGAAGCGATAACGATTTTGCTGAGCTTTGCCGGGCGCAGGCCGGCGAAGTTAGATCAAATATCGAAAAGCACGCCTGGGATGGAAATTGGTATCGGCGAGCCTATTTTGACAATGGTGAGCCGCTCGGGTCACATCTTAATTCCGAGTGCCAGATTGATTCACTGCCTCAAAGCTGGTCAGTGATCAGTGGAGCCGGCGAACCGGAGCGAGCCCGGAAGGCGATGGAAGCGGTAAACGAGCGCCTGGTTAAGCGAGCGGCTAAACTGATTCAATTGTTAGATCCACCGTTCGACCGATCGGAGCTTAATCCAGGTTATATCAAAGGCTATGTTCCCGGAGTCCGGGAGAATGGCGGGCAATACACGCACGCTGCCATTTGGACAGTGATGGCGTCTGCGCTCCAGGGAAACGACGAGCTTGCCTGGGAGTTGTTTGCGCTGTTGAATCCGGTAAATCACGGAACCAGCCCTGACGATATTCAGACTTACAAAGTCGAGCCTTACGTCATTGCCGCCGATGTTTATGCAGTTGCGCCCCATACCGGTCGAGGCGGTTGGACCTGGTATACCGGTTCCGCTGGTTGGATGTACAGGACACTAGTGGAAACGCTATTGGGTTTACAGCCGCAAGGCGGCCAGTTGTGCCTGGAGCCACGGCTTCCGAAAAAGTGGGAGAAGTTCAGGATAAATTATCGGTACGGGGAGACGACATATCACATCGATATTTCAAGAGTGTCTGGTGGCACGCCCGGTTCTCGCCGGATCTATTTAGACGGCAAGGAGATTCCCGACGCCACGATTCCGTTGGTTGATGATCGGCAAGAACATCGCATTGAGGTGGAGCTTCGGGCAGATAGCAAATAGCAGATAGCAAATAGCAGATAGCAGATAGCAGATAGCAGATAGCAGATAGCAAATAGCAGATAGCAAATAGCAGATAGCAGATAGCAGATAGCAGAGAACGATACGGATTAACTATGAAATGGTTTGAGATAACAACCCTGGGCTATTCTCCGTGACCCTTTCCCGGTTAAGAACTCGAAA
>JAFAVN010000528.1 GCA_019242435.1 Verrucomicrobiota bacterium
GTAGCTTGATGGCTTCATTCGGGGGGAGGTCCGAATGTATCACGCAAGCGGGGTGCCTTGGTTGGTGTAGGGGGAACGGAGGTCAACCGAGAGGCCAGGGTTAGAAGCGTGAGTCTCTGGCGAGGAAGTGGACTTGGAGGGAGTACCGCTTCCTCGCTCTTATCTCCAGGCATGCCACCGGCAAAAAGCTGCCCGCATGAAAAAGATTGAGGCGATCATAAAGCCTTTCAAGTTAGAAGAGGTAAAGTCAGGCCTTGCCGAACTAGGCATCGAAGGTATGACCGTCACGGAAGTGAAGGGTTTTCCTACGGTTGGCTTTGATCAACCCTGCCGTCCGGGGCTGGGAACTCCTCGATTCCTGCCGAAACTAAAAATAGAGCTCATTGTAAGAAACGATTTGCTAGGTTCGGCGATAGCTGCAATTAAGGAATGCGCGCGCACCGACCGAAAAGACGACGGAAGGATTTTTGTGCAAGACCTTTTGGAAGTCATTCGTATTCGGACGGAAGAGCGAGGTGAGCGGGCGATCTGACCAGTACTCCCCTGTTCACTTTCCGCTCAGCCCGAGTCAGCCTACTTCAAAATGCTAACCAAACTATGACACCAGCAGAAGTTACTCATCTCATCGAAAAACAGGGCGTAAAGCTTATCGACTTCAAGTTCGCTGATCTTCTCGGAACTTGGCAACATTTCACCACAACGCTCAGCGAGTACAGTGACGATCTTTTCACTGACGGCTTAGGCTTTGACGGCTCAAGTATCCGCGGTTGGAGGGTCATCAACGCTAGCGACATGCTGGTTATTCCAGATCCAGATACTGCCTGGATAGACGTTTTTAACACCGAGCCAACGCTCAGCTTCATTTGTACGATTCAAGACCCGATCACTCGTGAGCCATACGACCGAGACCCGCGAGGGGTTGCGGAAAAGGCAGAGGCGTACCTCAAGAGTACCGGCATCGCCGATACCGCATACTTCGGCCCAGAAGCCGAATTTTATATCTTTGATGATGTCCGCTTCGACTATACTGCGAACACCTCCTTCCATAGCATTGATAGCGTAGAAGGTATTTGGAATACTGCGCGGGAAGAGTTCCCGAATCTGGGCTATAAGATTCGGCACAAAGAGGGGTACTTCCCGGTTTCACCCGCTGACACATTGCAGGACATCCGAAACGAGATGTGTCTCGAAATGGAGAAAGCGGGGATACCCATCGAGCGACAGCATCACGAAGTCGGTACCGCCGGGCAAGCTGAAATCGATATCCGGTTCGCTCCGCTCAGGAAGATGGGGGACTATATGATGTATTACAAATACATCACCAAAAATGTCGCCAAAAAGTATAACAAAGTGGTGACATTTATGCCGAAGCCGCTCTTCGCAGACAACGGATCCGGCATGCACACGCATTCGTCTCTTTGGAAAGACGGAAAACCGCTTTTCGCAGGCGATCGATACGCCGGTCTTAGTGAGACCGCGCTGTTCTACATCGGGGGCCTTCTTAAACATGCCCCCGCTCTCACTGCGATCACGAATCCTACGACCAATAGTTACAAACGACTGGTCCCGGGATTTGAGGCTCCGGTGAATCTCGCGTATTCCGCGCGGAACCGCTCGGCCGCGATCCGTATCCCGACCTATTCACCGAGCCCGAAAGCGAAGCGAGCCGAGTTCAGGACACCGGACCCGGCGGCCAATCCTTACTTGGCGAACGCAGCTCTTCTGCTCGCTGGACTTGACGGCATCCAAAACCGTATCGATCCGGGTGATCCGCTTGACAAGAATCTGTACGAGTTGCCGCCAGAGGAGCTGGCCAAAGTCCCAAGCGTGCCCGACTCGTTGCTCGGCGCTCTTGAAGCGCTAAAAGCTGACCACGAATTCCTTCTCAAGGGTGATGTTTTTAACAAGGACTTCCTGGATAACTGGATCGAAATGAAAACGAAAGAGCACGACTCGTTGCGCTTACGCCCGCATCCATACGAATTCTACCTGTATTTCGATGTCTAAGAGGTAAGCTGCCATCGTTTTTTTAGCGCCCGGAGTTCACCGGGCGCTTTTTTTTGTTGGTTGAGGTAGGCTGGCCAGCGTTCAAACGTATGCCATGACGAGGGCCTATCGCCGTGTCGTCGCTTCACCCCTTCGCCTCGATTCGACATCAAATCAGTTGACTCCCAACTCCAAGTCGGAAAGATCACATTCTGAAGCTAGCGCCCTCATCGTTCCCCTTACCGGATCTGGTTTTCTCTTTACTGAACGCTCTATGGCTAAAGGCTATCTCGCATTACTGCTGCATGCGCATCTTCCTTTCGTGAGGCACCCCGAGTATCCGGATTTTCTGGAGGAAGACTGGCTCTTTGAGGCCATTACCGAGACGTATATCCCGCTGTGGCAAGTTTTCGAAGGATTGGCCCGGGACGGAGTTCGTTTTCGCTTGGCGATGTCACTCACCCCTACGCTTTGTGCTATGCTGGACGACCCGCTCTTACGCCAGCGTTATCTGCGTTACCTGGACCGCGCGATCGGGCTGGCTAAAAATGAGATCGATCGGACCCAGCACCAGTCGGAGTTCAACCACCTTGCGCGCCTCTATCACAGCCGGTTTCTCGAAGTTCGGGAAATTTATGCCGACCACCTCAAATGCGATCTGGTCGCGGCTTTCCGGCGATTTCAGGACGCCGGTTTTGTCGAGATCATAGCCTGCGCGGCAACTCACGGATTCCTGCCGTTATTGGAGAGATACCCGAGCAGTGTCTGGGCGCAAATTGCAATCGGACGAGACGCCTATACGAAATCTTTTGGCCGGCCGCCGCTGGGCATCTGGTTACCCGAGTGCGCTTATTATTCCGGCCTGGATTCAGTACTGCAGAAAGCCGAGTTACGCTGGTTCACTTTGGATGCGCATGGCTTGATGTTCGGCACTCCACGACCACGCTACGCGATTTATGCTCCCTGCTTCACTCCGACCGGCTCCGCTGCCTTTGGACGGGACCGGGAGTCCAGTAAACAAGTCTGGAGCGCACAGGAAGGCTATCCGGGTGACCCGGTTTATCGAGATTTTTACCGGGATATTGGTTTTGACTTGGAATACGACTATTTACGCCCGTTTTTACCGGGCGATGGCAGCCGCAGATTCACGGGCATCAAGTATCACCGGATCACGGGCCGCACGGTTTACAAAGAACCTTATGTTCCCGGATGGGCCCAGGGCGCAGCGGACCATCATGCCGGCGATTTCATGAATAGCCGAGTAAAACAGATCGAGCATTTAGCCGGCATAACCAATATCAAACCGATGGTCCTCTCCCCTTTTGATGCTGAACTCTTCGGCCACTGGTGGTATGAGGGGCCACAATTTCTTAATCTCTTTATTCGCAAAGCCGTTTACGATCAGAAGACCTTCGAGTTAATCACCCCTGGTGATTATCTGGGAAAATACGACACGCTCCAAGTCGTTTCTCCTAGTCCATCCAGCTGGGGTAACCGTGGATTTTGGGAGGTCTGGCTCGATGAAACCAATAGCTGGATCTATCCCCATTTACACGCAGCCGCCCGCAGAATGATCGAGTGTGCTCAAGACACAGAGAAGTCTCCGGCAAAATGGAAGGAACGCACGCTCCGGCAATTAGGACGCGAGTTGCTCTTGGCGCAGGCCAGCGATTGGGCCTTCCTGATGAAAACCGGCACCGCCAGAGATTATGCTCGGAAACGGACTCGGGACCATATTCTCAGGTTTACCCGATTATACGAGCAGTTCCGCACCGGGCAGGTAGATGAGGAGTTCTTGGCTAGCTGCGAATGGCGTGACAATTTGTTTCCAGATTTGAACTGGAAGTATTTTTTATGATGGGAGCTGTATCGAATTCCCGTCTTTTGGGCGGATTAGCTGTTTTTCTTTTTACCTTCTTTTCGCTGGATGCGCTTGCGCCGGCTCAAGAGGACGCGACCGGTAAACAATTAATGTTTATCCCGCCACCGGTTGACGGTGTGATCAGTCTCGGCGTTTACGATGCGCGCGGAAGGCTGGTTCGTGTTTTGAAGCAGGCTGCCGAGATCGATTCATTCAAGGCCGGCCTGGACGGCTTGTTTGTGGATTGGGACGGTATGGATGCCAAGGGTGCTTCTACCCCTCCAGGCAAATACTTCGCCCGCGGCGTACTGATCGGGGACGTGACGATCTCCGGAGTCGCCTATCACCTTAACGATTGGGTGGATGATTCACATAACTTGCGAGTTAAGACTATCAATTCACCGACATTGTTGAATAACCGATCGCTGGCGGTTCTGGCTGATACCGGCGCACCCGAGATCCTGATCATCGATACGTCATCGATGACGCCGCGGAGATTCCCAGTGGAACCGGGGGCTGTCCGGCTTAAATCTGATGGTGCGACGCTGCTTGCCATCTATTCTGATCACATCGCAACGATTGCGCTCACTGATGGAACCGTCGCAGAAAAACATCCGATGCCCAATATCCGGGACGCCGATTGCATTGGGACTAATTGGGCTATCCTGACTGATCGGGATCTCCATTACTCGAATGGTCAGCAAGAGACTACGTTAGCGTTACCATCGCCGGATATAAACCGGTGCGCACTTCTCGCCGATTCGGTAATCGTGGCCAGTTCGAACGGCCGTCTTTGGAGATCTCAGAATGGTAATTTGGCGTCTCTCAACCTGGATGAGCCGGGAGAAGTACAAGACTTGAGTGCGGGCGCTGGTAACCAGATTTGGCTGCTGGTATCAACCGGTTCTAAATCGGTGTTGCGCCAGATCGATTTGGACGGCAAAACCAGCAAGGATCTCGATCCGGCCGGGTTACAAAATCTCGAATCGATTTCGATCTCCAGAAACAAAGGTGATCTCGTCCTGGCCGAAGATCTCAAGCCGGGCCGGCGCGTCATCGGGCTGCATCTTCGTTCCACGCAGGACCAACAATCGGTCTGGGAGAAATGGTTTGATCGTTCGATCGTTCCGTTTCAATTCTTCGATGTCAAAGCCGGCAATGTCACCCGCGCCGATACCAGAACAGATTCGCCACCAGTAATGATCAGGCCGGCGAACAATCCTCTGGAAAATACGCGTCAAGTCAACTTTCTCTTAACCGCGGCGCCTGACGATATCGGGGCACATCTGGCCACGAACGACGGTCTACCGTTAATCCAAATCAGTAAGACAAAGGGCATCAAACAGGCCAAATGGGAATCTAATGGCACCAACGGTATGAAGGTCTATCTCTCCGACGGCACTGTGGTCGAAGAATACAACATTACAGGTCTGGAAAATCTTTACCGGTTCAACGCCGGCTCTTTCGATTGAGAAATTGGGATACAGGGAACCAAAACTGGACGACTAGCGTTTCGTGCAGTTTTGGTTCCCTGTATCCCGATTTTCTATGGATATCGTGTATTTTGACTTGGAGACGCAACGGACGGCTAATGATGCCGGCGGCTGGCACAAAAAGCCGGATATGAAGATGTCAGTTGGGGTTACCTTTAGCACGGCGCTAGGAGAATATCGGATCTATTCTGAACGACGCGTCAATGAGCTCATCGAGCAACTCTTGAGGGCAGACCTGGTTGTAGGCTTCAACGTTCTAAACTTCGATTACAAGGTGCTGATGGGATATACTATTCTTGACTTGCCTCATCAGGTCAGGACGTTGGATATCTTGGCGGAGGTCGAAAAAAGCATCGGCAGCAAACCGAAGCTCGATAACATTGCCATGGCCACCTTGGGTATTGGCAAAACTGCGGCTGGTGTCGACGCTATAAAATGGTGGCGAGAAAAACGCGTCCTCGATATTGCACAATACTGTTGTTTTGACGTCAAAGTGACCCGGCTGGTACACGAATTCGCAAAAGCCAGTCGCGAGCTGTTCTATACTGATAAGTTCAATCGCCGGCAAAGAATGGCTATCGACTGGCAATGATCCAACCTCTTAGAGCAACCCGAGAAACCTGGAGGGTCGATTGGTTCGACCTGCAGGTTCCGATCCAGTTCGGGTCGATGTTCATTATGCCCACCTGCATCTATGTGATTCATCGGTACACCGGTCTCTTGGTTGGCCACGAGTTTGTCAGGGAACTGGATCAAAGACGGGCAGAAATCCTCATTCACCATTTATTTCAAGAACGCGGGATACCCGATGAAATCCAGATCCCGGACATCGATGACTGGGATGAAGCGGTTTGGCAAGGACTCTCCCGCGAGTACCACTGCGAAGTACAACTGGTTGAGGATAACCGCGAGGATACCGAAAATTCAGAGTACGAATCGATTCGCCGGCGACTGGACGCAATGGTTTCGGGTCCTGCGCAAACGCTCCTGGCATCGATAGGGCCGAAAAACGTAGCTCAAGGATTAGTGCAAGGGCTGAAGCACGTCCGTTCGATCGAAAAAAAGCGGGCACTATTAAGTAAAGCTCTGGAACTTTCTGAAGACCTGCCCGAAGCGCTGGTTGAGTTGGCTGATCTCGATCTGCAGGAAGGTAATCTCGATGCCGCAGCTGAGAACTTCGCGAAAGCCGCAAGCGGTTCCGCCGGCTTTCATATTGCCGGAGAACCTGGTTGCCACATTCGAGCCCGCCACGGACAACTATTAACCGCTTGGCAGAGAGGAGATCTAACTCAGGCGATCCGAGTAGGGCAAGAACTGCTGGTCGCCAATCAGATCGACCATTCCGGCGTCCGTTTTCTCGTTCCTTTACTTGAGTTGTTGGCCGGCCAAGTCGACGAAGCTCAAGAGTTCTTTGATCGATACCAACAACTATATCCGAATGATCTGGAGGACCCGGGGTTCCACTTTGGATGGGCGTTATCGCTGGTGGACCAGGATCGGGAGAAAGCGGCGTCCGACAAATATAGAACGGGCATGATTCAGAACCTCTATATAGCCCCTCTTTTGCTCGATGTTCCTGAGCCAGCTCCTGATATCTGGCAGCATAACGACCGCGGCGATCTCCAATACGCAGTCGATTTCTTGAATTCTTTTGGCTTATTGTGGGAACGCGACGCAGCCGCAGTTCGCTTCTTGCGAGAGGTGTACACTGAAGCAACCCCGTTCTTGGATAAATTGATTGTTCTTCGCCAGAAAATGGCAGATTTCCAAGATCACCGGTACGAACCTCGCCATCGCGAGCTCTGGCATAGCCTGGTAGAACGCGAACAGGAGCTGATTCGAAATTCTAGCTCCTCTTGATCCCGCTTCAATTCCTCGCTATCCCTTTGCATGGCTCGTTATTTAACCGGTATTCAACCATCAGGAGCTTTGCATATCGGCAATTATTTCGGGGCGTTAAAGCCCGCCGTTGAACTGCAAGAACTTGGTGAAGCCTTCTATTTCATTGCAGATTATCACGCGCTAACCACGATCAATGACCCTGAACAACTCCGGAAAAACGTGCTCGGTGTCGCTCTCGATTTCTTGGCGTGCGGTCTCGATCCGGACAAAGCTTGCTTTTTCCGCCAGTCGGCTATCCCAATTGTCACAGAACTGGCTTGGATACTCAGCACGGTTACCCCTATGGGGCTTTTGGAACGCAGCCACTCTTACAAGGACAAGATTGCCCATGGCTTATCGGCTTCCCACGGTCTATTTGCTTACCCGGTGCTGATGGCGGCCGATATTTTGTTGTATGAAAGCGACATCGTTCCAGTAGGGCAGGATCAAAAGCAACATCTGGAAATCACCCGTGATATTGTGGTTAAGTTCAATGAGGTTTACGGCCCGATACTGAAGTTGCCGGAACCGCGAATCCGGGACGAGGTCGCGACCGTAGTGGGTCTGGACGGCCAGAAAATGAGTAAAAGTTACGGCAACACGCTTGAAATTTTCGCACCTGAAAAGGTCTTGAGAAAAAAGGTGATGAGCATCGTCACCGATTCCGTCCCGATAGAGGCACCAAAAGATCCCTCCAACTCAATTATTCTTCAGTTATACCGGTTAGTCGCCGGCCCGGCAGAGGTCGAGGCCATGACCGAAAGTTTTCGAGCCGGCGGCACTGGCTACGGTGAGTACAAAAAGCAGTTGTTTGAGGGCCTGTGGAGCATGTTTGAACCGATGCGGAAACGGCGAGCTGAACTCGAATCTAATCTTGAGTTTGTCGAAACCGTGCTGAAACGAGGCGCGGAACGTGCGCTCACTACAGCGGAACAGACGATCTCCCGAGTGCGTCGAGCGGTGGGGATCGGCAGGTGAGTGCTGAATAGGAATCATCGACTTCGAATCGGCAGCGCAGCGTGCTCCCACCAGCTACCATTCTTCGGCCTTAGCCCCCGGTGGTCGCTTGTGCTTAATCTCGAGTTGCCCATTGCCGGCTGCTTCGCATGCAGGCGGGCTGCTTCGCCGACTTGTGGAAGCATATTTGCCTAATAAAACTCACACAAAACGCGATTTTCTCGTGGACAAGCGCAGGATTTGTACTTTTTTTGTCGCTGGAAATTCCTACATTCCAGGCAATAACTGGTTACACGGGCTCCGTTGTCCTTCTGTTAGCAGCCAACGTCAACCGCCCACGGACGGGAAAAAAGAGGTTATGATTAATAGCAACGCAACACACAATGCTGATGATCCGCTCGCTTCGGAGAAAATTCAGGTGGATCGAAAGGTCTTTTTCCTGGATCTGAAAGAGAACCAGCGCGGGCGTTTTCTAAAAATTACGGAAGATGTCAGCGGCCGCCGTGACACGATCATGCTGCCAGCCAGTGGGTTTCGAGATTTTGTTGATGCCCTCAGCCGGATCGTCGATTTAGAGCAGCGGTTGTAAGAATTCTTTTTCAGCCTCGATTTCGCAAGAGGCAATCGCCCGTGTGCAAATCGGTAGCCGTGCGGTCTCGTTTGCTCTTTAGCTTCAGCGAAGGTTGCGGACGCCCAAGGCAGTAGGACGAGGCTCACAAAGGCCTAAGCTTCTTCACGAAGTCTCGCGTTTTCCTCAACGTTTCCGGGTCTTTGTCCAAGCCCGCATGGTTTAAAAACGCTTGTCCGTTTTTGAGAACTGCCGGCTATTGAGTTTTCCCGGTCCGCCGGTAACCTGCCTTCGCTCATGCCGCGCGATACTTCTCTTCGAAAAATCTTGCTGATTGGCTCCGGTCCGATTGTCATCGGGCAGGGCTGCGAGTTCGATTACTCCGGTGTACAGGCCTGCAAAGCGCTTGCCGAGGAGGGATATACTGTTGTTCTGGTTAATTCGAATCCGGCGACCATTATGACGGATCCGGAGTTCGCGCATCGCACTTACATCGAACCGATAACTCCCGAGATTGTAGAGCTCATCATCGAAAAGGAGCGACCTGATGCGCTTCTCCCGACCTTAGGGGGGCAGACTGCGTTGAACACGGCCATGTCCCTGTATAGTAAGGGGGTCCTCGAAAGGTTTGGGGTTCGATTGATCGGGGCTAATGCTGAGGCCATCTCCAAGGGCGAAGACCGACAGTTGTTCAAAGAAGCGATGGTCCGCATTGGATTGGACGTGCCGCGTTCCGGGGTTGCTCACAGCTTGTCGGAAGCACAGGCAGTAGCGGCGGGAATCGGCACCTATCCCTTGATAATCCGTCCCGCATTCACCTTGGGAGGCGCCGGAGGCGGTATCGCTTATAACCGAGAAGAGTTTGAAGAGATCGTCAGTCGTGGCCTCGAACAATCACCGGTTAAAGAAGCCTTAATCGAAGAATCGTTACTTGGCTGGAAAGAGTTCGAAATGGAAGTCATGCGCGATCGCATGGACAACTGTGTGGTTATCTGCTCCATCGAGAACCTCGACCCCATGGGGATCCACACGGGCGATTCAATTACCGTCGCTCCAGTCCAGACCTTAACGGATAAAGAGTACCAGCTTATGCGCGACGCTTCTTTCGCGGTCATTCGCGAGATCGGCGTCGAGACTGGCGGATCGAACATTCAATTTGCCGTAGACCCAAAGACCGGGCGGATGGTCGTGATCGAAATGAATCCGCGCGTATCCCGGTCTTCCGCGCTCGCCTCAAAAGCGACTGGGTTTCCGATCGCCAAAATCGCGGCCAAACTGGCGGTTGGCTATATGCTCGACGAAATCCGCAATGATATCACCCGGGAGACGCCGGCAAGTTTCGAGCCGGTGATTGACTATTGTGTCGTTAAGGTCCCCAGATTCACTTTCGAAAAGTTTCCGCAGGCTGATCCCACACTAACTACCCAGATGAAAAGCGTGGGGGAAGCGATGGCTATCGGACGCACCTTTAAAGAGTCTTTACAGAAGGCCCTTCGTTCCCTGGAGATTGGCCGGTTCGGACTGGGGGCAGATGGTAAGGATAACGAACCGCGCACCGAGGATGGCGCGTGGGACATCACCGAGATCCAGAGAAAGTTGGTAAATGCTTCCTGGGACCGGATCTTTTATGTTCGGTACGCATTTCTGGCCGGCTTCAGTACAGATAAACTGCACCGACTAACCGGGATTGACCCTTGGTTTCTGGAAAATATTCGCCAGATCGTGTCAGCCGAAGATGCGATTCGGTCCGGGAAATTATCTCTTAGAAAGGCGAAACAATTAGGTTTCTCTGATCGGCAAATTGCCTTTCTTACTGGTCGGACAGAAGACGTCGTCCGCCAAGAGCGGACCGACCAAGGCATCATACCCACCTATCGCTTGGTCGACACCTGCGCCGCCGAGTTCGAAGCCTACACTCCTTATTATTATTCGACCTACGGCGAAGAAAGCGAGCTGCGCATTTCGGAGCGTCGGCGGATCCTGATTCTAGGTGGAGGCCCTAATCGAATTGGACAGGGTATCGAGTTCGACTACTGCTGCGTGCATGCTGCCTTTGCACTGAAAGAGGAGGGATTCGAGACCGTGATGGTGAATTCTAACCCGGAAACTGTGTCCACAGACTATGACACCAGCGATACCCTGTTCTTTGAGCCACTGACTTTAGAAGATGTCCTTAGTGTTTACCGCGAGCAGCGTTGCTGGGCGGCGATCGTGCAGTTTGGTGGACAAACCCCGCTTAATCTCGCCAACGCTTTGCAGGCTAACGGTGTCAACATTATCGGAACCCAGCCGAAAAGTATCGAGATCGCAGAGGACCGGAAACATTTCTCTACGTTACTGCGCCGTCTCGGGTTGAACCAGCCGCCAAGCGGGACTGCCACAAACGAAACCGACGCGGTCAAAGTAGCCCGGCATATCGGGTATCCGGTCTTGGTCCGGCCTTCATTCGTATTAGGCGGGCGGGCAATGGAAATCGTTTACCAGGAGGACGATCTTCGCAGGTATATCCGGACCGCAGTCGAAGCCAGCCCGGAACGGCCGGTCTTGGTAGATCGCTTTCTGGAAGACGCTATCGAGGTCGATGTTGATTGTATCGCCGATGGCGAGACCGTGGTGATCGGCGCTATCATGCAGCACATCGAGGAAGCCGGTATTCATAGCGGAGACAGTGCTTGTGTCATTCCGGCATTCTCGCTTTCGGAGCGGGTGTTAGCCGTCATCGCAGACGCCACCAAAGCAATGGCCAAAGAGCTGGATGTACGCGGTTTGATGAATGTGCAGTTCGCGGTCAAGGAGGAGGAAGTATTTGTGCTGGAGGTTAATCCACGAGCATCGCGAACTGTGCCATTTGTAAGCAAGGCGATTGGCGTCCCGTTAGCGAAACTGGCTGCTAAAGTGATGGCCGGAAACACCCTCGCTCAGCTTGGTTTCACGAAAGAAAGCGTGCCTCGCCATTTTTCGGTTAAAGAGGCGGTTTTTCCATTCATCCGGTTCCCTGGAATCGACATCATGTTAGGCCCGGAAATGAAGGCAACTGGCGAAGTGATGGGGATTGCCGATGACCTGGGAGTTGCTTATGCCAAGTCGCAAATGGCCGCGCAACCGCCATTGCCGGAAAAAGGTAATCTCTTTGTCAGCGTAAAAGATAGCGATAAGCCCGCCTTAGTCCCGCTGGCGAAGGAGTTGGTCGAATTGGGCTTCAATCTCTATGCTACCGCCGGTACTGCTAATGCCATCGCCGCCGCCGGAGTTCCAGTCCGGCACTTATTCAAGATCTCCGAAGGACGGCCACACGTACTGGATCTTTTGAAGAACGGCGACATCGACCTTATCATCAATACCCCCAGCGGAAAAACACCGCGTAAAGATGAAATCAGGATCCGCAGTCTAGCAGTTGCGAATCGGATTCCTATCCTGACGACTATTAGCGCGGTACAAGCCAGCGTCGGTGCGATTCGTGGTATCAAAACAAAGGGCATTGACGTCCGTTCGTTGCAGGAATATCACGCGTGATGCGCAGCATGACCGGTTACGGTCGAGGACGAGCAGCCAGCGATCAATGCAAGGTCGTGGTCGAAGTACAGGCTCTCAACAAACGGCAAACCGAAATAATACTCAATTTGCCCGATGCTTTCTCCTCCCTGGAAGCAGAGATTCGGGCGGCGATCGATCGTAAAGTCCATCGAGGCAGAATCACTGCCAGTTTGAGGCCGACATTTGTCCGTGGCGAACATGCTCCCAACGTGAATCGGCGCCTGGCAAAAGATTACGTGGATCTGTTCAAGAGGATGCAAAAAGAGCTGGAGCTTGCCGGAGAGATTGGGATTGAGACTCTGCTTCGGGCACCCGGTGTTCTCGAGTTACCTGATCAGAAGGAATTGAGGCCGGAAACTCGCCAGGCCGTCATGACCGCTTTGGAAACTGCTCTTGAGCATTTACTCGCGATGCGCGCCAGAGAAGGTGCTCACCTTTGGCGAGACCTGACTCGTAGAATCAAAACGCTCCGCGGAAACTTGGGGAAAATCCGGAAACTGCAGCCCCACGCTGCCCAACGTCTCCGGAATTCGCTCAGGGAGCGACTAAGATCGTTTGGAGTAGAAGTCTCGATTGATGACGATCGTTTGGCCAAGGAAGTCGTCTTTTTTGCCGAGCGTTCCGATTTTTCTGAGGAGTTGTCCCGATTGGAATCACACATCGATCAGTTCCGGGTTACGAGCGAAAAAGAAGATGCCATTGGCAGGACACTGGAGTTCCTTTGCCAGGAGATCGGGCGCGAACTCAATACGCTGAGTGCTAAAGCCAACAACGCTGAGATTTCCCAACTGGTAGTGCATTCCAAGGCGGAATTGGAAAAAATCAGAGAGCAGGTCTCTAATGTGGAATGACCATCGTACTGGGGATCACTGCTTCTATCGCTGCCTACAAGGCGGCCGATCTTGCCAGCCAACTTCGGAAAGCAGGCTGCGACATCCATGTTGTATTAACGGACGGAGCTACGAGGTTTATCACGCCGCTGACTCTGCAGACACTTTCCCGCCATCCTGTTACTACTGATATCTTTGATGAAAAAGTGGGCTGGCAGCCCGGACATATCGATCTGGCAGATCGCGCAGATCTTTTGCTCATAGCCCCGGCATCGGCCGATATTATTGCGAAACTGGCTCATGGATTTGCGGATGAGGCGCTCACGGCTATTGCTTTGGCGACCAAGGCCCCGGTGCTACTCGCGCCGGCCATGAACGGCAAGATGTGGTTACACCCCGCCACTCAATCCAATGTTGCCGTACTGCGAGACCGAGGAGTGGAATTCATCGGTCCCGAAGAAGGCATGCTCGCATGCGGATACGAAGGCCTCGGCCGCCTCTGGCCTATTGACCAGATCGTAGCCACGGCACTGAAGATGTTAAAGCAGACAGGGAAATAGGAGCCCAGGGCCAGGAAAAACAAAATAGGAGGAGATATTTTCAATCTCCTCCTATTTAATAAGACGTAAGATTCTCGTTACTTCTTAGCGGCTGCTGGCTTCTTGGCCGTCGCAGCAGGTTTCTTCGCGACCTTCTTGGCAGGAGCCTTTTTGGCCGGAGCCTTCTTCGTGGCTGCCTTCTTAGCCGGAGCTTTCTTGGCTGGCATCAGTTATCCCCCCTTTCATTCCGCAGTTGCGGAGGATAAGAAATTCACAATTCGCTTGACTAACGAACAATCGACCAACCGTCAATGAGAATTTGATTTATCAACTCAATTTTTCGTCAGTTGGTTACCTCGGAAAACGAGAGAAATATGGTGGCTTGGATCTGCTTGATAAAACTGATATCGCTCGCCAAACCGCATAGATGCTTGATCCGCGGGAATCAAAAGGAGTTCAGGAGTACAGAAGTTCAGGAGTTCAGAATCCACCAATATCGGGAGAAAAAATATTTAGCTATTTGTTCGGCGATCGACAACAAAGCATTCCCCTAAGCTAGTCCCTTCAACCGAGTTCCAGCTCTCCTTGAACTCCTCGATCTCCCCAAAAATCTCCTGACCTTCTGCACTCCTCAAGTCCTGAACTCCTCAACAAACACATGCATTCCCTTTATCTTCGGGCAAAGTACGCCAACATCACATTCCGATAACGAAGCAATGCAGAACGATGAACACTTATCTCCAAGCCGCGATTGACGCTGCCAAGGCCGCCGGAGCGCTCATCCGAGAAAATTTTATGCAACCGCTCCAGGTCAACGCCGCGGAGGCCCACGACCTTAAACTCGAGCTCGATGTACGCGCCCAAGATCTAATCACGAGCTCTCTCCTCCGCGAGTTTCCAAACACCAATGTGCTTGGTGAAGAGGGATCCACGGAAACAAAGAATCCCGATGGCGATTGGATTGTCGATCCCATCGATGGAACCGTGAACTTCTTTTACGGCATTCCCCATTTCTCAGTCTCGATTGCTTTCCGCCGTAACCAGCAAATCGAGCTCGGAGTGATCTATGACCCGATCAAAGACGAGCTGTGGAGAACGGTGCGGGGCGAGCCTGCGTACTTGAACGATGACATCATTCGAGTCAGCGATCGAGGGTCGTTAAGTGAGTCGATTGTTTCTGTCGGCTTCTCGAAAACAGAACCGGCTATCCAACTCGGCCTTCGGATACTTAGCGTCATGATAACTAAGGCGCGTAAATGCCGGATGATGGGAAGCGCAGCGCTGGACCTGGCCTATGTCGCTTGCGGTCGTTTCGATGCCTATATAGAACAGAGCGTTAACTTGTGGGACGTCGCTGCCGGTTGGTTGCTGGTGGAGTCGGCAGGAGGTAACGTCAAAACCCGGCAAAGCCCGATCGATGAAAAAAAAATTGCGATAATGGCTTCGAACGGAAGAGTTGATCTGAATTGGATAGGGTAAAGCTATGTTCCGAACCGGTATCGGTTACGACATCCATCGGCTAGTGCACGGTAGGAAGCTTGTTTTGGGCGGCGTCGAGATTCCACATGAACGGGGCCTAGATGGACATTCTGATGCGGATGTTTTAAGCCACGCGATCGCAGACGCTTTGTTAGGTGCTGCCGGTGAAAGGGATATCGGACATCATTTCCCGAACACGGATCAATCGATCAAAGGGATTGATAGCCAGGAGATTCTCCGACAAATACAGCTGATGTTGATGCAGAAACAGTATGCAATCGTAAATATCGATTCGTCTCTGATTGCCGAGGAGCCTCGGATTGGACCGCATATCGCCGCGATGCGTGAACGCATCTCTAAGACCCTGAACCTGCCTTCCGAGCAAATTGGAATAAAAGCGACCACCAACGAAGGTCTAGGCTTTATCGGACGGGGCGAAGGAATCGCCGCCATGGCAATAGCCACCTTGGAAAAGAGAGAACCGCGCTTTCCTGTAGATACGCCCCGAGCACTAGCCTAAGCATTCATGATCAGGTTCTTAAACTCACTGACTCGAAAGCTGGAAAAGTTCGAGCCCATCGATCCTACTGGCAAGCAGGTCAAGATGTATACGTGCGGCCCCACTGTTTATTCCTTTGCCCACATCGGAAACTTTAGAACTTATCTGTTCGAGGATTTACTCCAGCGGCATCTGGAAGCGAGAAGCTTCATGGTACAGCGCGTAATGAACATCACGGATGTCGACGATAAGACGATCCGTAACAGCCGCATTGCCGGCGTACCTTTGCAAGAGTTCACTAAGCAATTCACAGAGGCGTTTTTTGAAGATATGCGGACCTTGCGTATTAAAGATGCCCAGTTTTATCCCGCCGCTACTGAGCCGGAGAACATTGCGCAAATGATCGCGATGATCGATGAACTGGTGAAAAAGGATATCGCCTACCAAGCCGAGGATGGTTCAGTTTATTTCCGTATCAACCGGTTCGCTCATTACGGGCAACTGGCTCATTTAGATCTGGATGAGCTCCGGCCTTCCGGGCGCGTACAAAGCGACGAATACGAAAAAGAGAACCTGGGCGATTTTGCACTGTGGAAGGCATGGGATGCCGAGGATGGTCTCGTCGGTTGGGATAGTCCCTGGGGGCGTGGGCGCCCCGGATGGCATATCGAATGCAGTGCCATGGCAACCCGTATCCTTGGCCCACAGATCGACATCCACTGCGGTGGAGTCGACAATTTGTTTCCGCATCACGAAGCGGAGATCGCCCAGTCTGAAAGTTGCACCGGGAAGAAATTCGTCCGCTACTGGCTGCATAGCGCTCACCTTTTGGTTGAAGGCCAAAAGATGTCTAAATCGCTTGGCAATTTCTATACGATCAGAGATTTAGTTGCTCGCGGATTCACCGGACGAGAAATTCGGTACGCACTTCTGTGCGTCAATTACCGGCTCCAGCTGAACTTCACGTTCGACGGTATGACGCAGGCTCGGCAGTCATTGTTACGCATCGACGAGTGGCTGCAGCGGCTACGTGATCTGGCCGGAAATGTCGCTGCTGATCCCGCGTTTGCTCCCGCCCATTCGGACGCATTTTTCGCGGCGCTTGACGATGACCTCAACATATCGGCCGCATTGGCCGAGTTGTTTGAGCAGATCCGCGCCACCAATCGGCTCATGGATTCGAACCAGCTTGAGTCAGGGGAAGCGGCTGCACTGTTGCAGTGGTGGCAGCGAGTCAATCAGGTTCTGCAAATTCAATCGGATGAAGAAGTGGTGCCGCCTGAAGTACAACAGTTACTCGAAGCACGTGCCGCATCCAGAGCTTCCAAGGATTGGCAACGAAGCGATGCGCTGCGCGCCAAAATCTCCGAGCTTGGTTGGTTCGTCAAAGACACCAGGGACGGTCAGAAAGTGACAAAATCGATAAAATGATAGGTTCGAGTTTCGCTGTCCGTGACTCGTGGACAGAACGTACGCGTCTGGCAAGCCCGGATTACGCCGAGTGAACGTCCACTCTCTCAATCCGCGTCCGCCCAGTTCTCTCTGTCATCTAAACGTCAAATAACCCATTCGCTGAGAACTGCCGCCTCAGCTATGTTAGTCGGATGACCTTCGCTCCTACCGATTTTGTCGATCTTTCGCAGACAGATCACGCGCTGTTGTTTCAGGATTCGACGCTGGTTTGGGATGCATTAAAGCAGATCGGGCATTATCTCCAGCAAAGTCTGGAACCAAAAATCGAGGGTACGACGATGGGCACGCCGTTCATAGGAACTCGAGTTGCTATCGGCGCCGGGACGGTCATTGAGCATGGCGCAGTATTAATGGGGCCGGCGTGGGTCGGAAAAAATTGTCGGATCCGGTCGGGCTGCTATTTCCGCGAAAATGTTATTGTGGGAGACGGCGTCACCCTCGGCAATTCCTGTGAATTCAAAAATTGTGTGATCTTCAACGAAGCCGAGATCCCGCATTTCAATTACGTGGGCGATTCTATCGTAGGATACAAAGCGCATCTTGCGGCCGGTGTCATCCTTTCCAATGTCCGTCTCGATCGGGGCGAGGTGTCAGTCAAATATGAGGGCAGCAAAATCGACACCGGCCTTAGGAAATTCGGGGCGGTCATCGGGGATAGAGTCGAAATTGGCTGTAATACGGTGCTCAGCCCGGGCTCAATCATTGGGCGTAACTCCATGATTTATCCATTGACTCATTTCGGTGGCGTCCTTCCCGCCAACACCGTTTTGCAGAATCGTCAAGACCTGCGACAAGTTTCGAAGGAGATGTTGAAGAGGTAACGGACCGCCAGTTACCATGCGCGTCCGCTTCTGGCGCCTGCCTTTCTGCTTACCAGCGACTATTGGTTATTGAACCACAGGGCCGTCGCTTAGGTCCGCTCTAGTAAACTGACGTAAATCTCTTCTATCGTTCTAATTTGTTTACGGGCGGAGAACCGGCGAGCAACAATTTCTTTTCCTCGCTGAACCTGGGCATTTACCTCCGCCTGATTCTCTAATCGAGCATGAATATGCCGAGCTAAATCGTTGTCACTCTCTCCAGGATCCAACAACAGTAGCTCATCCGAGAACTCGCCTCGGATGCCTTCGACCATCATCGCCGCTGCGGGAACACCGTAAAAGAGCGCCTCCAGCAAAGCCATTGGACAACCTTCAAAATCAGAGGTTAACAAGAAGAAATCGATCTCGCTGAAGAACTGATCGAGCGCAGGCTGAACACCTAACCAATGAATGTTAAGTCCCAATCTGGCTGCCTCGTTCTTCAGGGTAGTCTCCTGCGGTCCTTGTCCGGCAATCACAAATTGATAGGACTGATCGATTTCCACCAATCGGCAGGCTATTCGAAGGAATCGCAGGAAATTCTTTTGCGGTACCAATCGCCCAGCGCCGCCGATCAACTTGCCAGATGCGCGCTTCCTTTCACCCAACGGCAATTCGGGGACGCAATTCGGAATCACTTGGATTCTTTCGCTCGCGATGCCTTCGGCAGCTATCAAATGATTGCGGATACCAGGCGAAACCGCGAGGACCTCATCGGCAAGACGATTGATTTGCCGATCTATGAACGTGGCAATGGTAGAGTTCGCCCGCAGAGGATCGATACAATGATCGTGGGAAATAACAACCGGAGTCCTTAAAATCCGCGCCAGTAGTTTACCCAGCCAGTTCGAAGCCAGGAGATGGCAGTGCACGATGTCATAGCCGTTTGCCGAAATTTCTACTGGCAAACGCAAAAGATACAGTGGCAACCAACGCCGTGGAGACAGCAAGACGATCGGTGTCCCCAGGTCGCGTGCTCGCGCGTAGAACAGGCTTTTTCGGGTTCCGTGAATCGATGCCAAATGTACGTCGAACTTTGTCCGATCTTGGTAGCGAAGCCAAGCCAGCAGGACTGTTTGCGCACCACCCAAGTCCAGATTGTCAATGAGGTGTAGAACTCGAATGCGTCGCTGCAATGGATTACCCTTTCGATCGCCACCAGGTGCCGACGCGGCGTTGGCCGTTGCTGTATTTTGAGACCCCCGATTCGTTGTCACCTTTGTGCGCCTTGGAGTGCTTGCCGTCGGGGCGTCAATAGTGCTGAACCAAACTTCCTCTGCAGCGGGCAAATCATTACTTGCGTGGCCTGACCTTCCCGTTTCCAGTGCGTAAGCCATCCCATTTGCTCACGGCTGATTGCGTAATTCCGTCGGTGATCAAGCCTTCGCCGGTATCATCCCGGTCTGCCGCGCGTAATTAAAAATCCCGCCCGCCTCAATCACTGGGCGCACATCCCCCATCGGTTTCAAAGTAAACTCGTGATCGTTGATCGTCACGGTATCGTTATCGAAATCCACAGTTGCCAAATCGCCCGTGCGGCAAACATCAAGTAACCGCTCACGCGATTCGTATGGGTAGAGCTCTCCTGTGGCCACGCTGTTTCGGAAAAAGATTCGGGCATAGGATTCCGCTACCACCACTTCAACTCCAGCCGCACCCAACGCAATCGGAGCGTGTTCACGTGAACTACCACATCCGAAGTTTTTGCCAGCAATTACAATTTTATATTCAGTTTTAGAACTATTTTCCGGAATAAAGCGGCTGGGATAAAGGTCGTCTGGGAGGCCGACCATTGCATAGGAACCTAGCTTTTCGTATTCGTCCGGGATGGTCGGGACCAGCGTCAAATACTGGGCAGGAATAATCTGATCGGTGTCAATATTGTCGCCGACCACGTAAACGGGGCTGGTGATTCTTTTCGCCATAGACAATCCTCAAATGGTTTGGAGGTGAGGGAAAGGGAAGCTAATTCAAAAACTCCCGCGGGTCAGTTACTCGGCCAGTTAACGCTGATGCCGCTACTGTATAGGGACTTGCCAGGTAAACTTTCGCTTCTTTGCTTCCCATCCTGCCCGGAAAGTTCCGGTTGGTCGCGCTGATGCAGGTTAATGGCGCGTTAAGCCGTCCAAACGTGTCTTTAGGCCCGCCCAGACAGGCGGCACAGGACGCGTTCTCTGTCATTTGGACCCCAGCATCTACTAAGACATCCCAGATCGACTGTGAGTCCCAGCGAATTTCTTTCAGCTCGTGAACTACATCCGAAGTCGCCGGCACACCGTACGTATCGATTTTCACATGCCGCCCTTTTACGACCTTGGCAAAAGCAACGAAGTCACTTGCTTTTCCGCCAGTGCAGGAGCCGATGTAGGCTCGGTCGAGCTTAACATTTTCCAATTCTTTGGCTAGTGCCCGGTTTCCGGGGTTTGGATGCATCGCGACCGTTGGCTCCAATTTTGAAAGGTCATATACCTTGTCGAAAACCAGCTTTTGATCTTGATCCAGCTCTACCGGATCGTAATCCGCCTTGGTCCCATTCAGCCGGGTGCGTTCATCCACGTATGCAAAGGTCGCTGCGTCCGCCGGGAAGATCCCGTTTTTACCTCCGGCCTCGATTGCCATATTCGCAATCGTCATTCGGTCATCCATGTTCAAAGAAGAAACTCCAGGGCCTTCCCACTGCATTGCCCGATAGGTGGCTCCGTCAAATCCGATGTCTCCGATCACCCACAAAATTACGTCCTTCGCCATGACGCCGGGCGGCAAGGCACCTTCCAGATAAAACCGCATCGTCTCAGGCACTTTCACCAGTAATTTGCCGGTCCCCAGGATAAAACCAGCATCTGTATTACCGATGCCGGATGCGAACTCTCCAAAGGCGCCCGCCATACAGGTATGCGAGTCAGTACCGAATAAAACTTCACCGGGCCGGGCATGGCCTAACTTCGGAAGAGCGGCGTGACAAACGCCCTGGTACCGGGAACCATATTGGCGCTTCAGCTGGCCAATCTCCGGGCTGAATGTCCACGAGCCGATCGGGTCGTCGATCACGTCATAGAAATAAGGAAGCGCTTGTTCTTTGGCGAAATCGCGCAAAATGTCCACGTTCCGGTTCGAAAGCCGATCCGACGTAAAAATGTAATGGTCGGGAATGATGACGATCTTTTTCGGGTCAAAGACCTTCGCATCCTGACCAAATTCCCTTTTGAAGACTCCGATACTTCCGGGCCCGCAAACGTCGTGAGTAAGCAAGATATCTGTGTTAACCCAGACATTATCACCGGCCCCGACGCTTCGTCGCCCGCTTGCTCTGGCCAAAATCTTTTCAGTTAACGTCATAAGGAAGGGCGTACACCATGGATCCATCCGCCGCGGAGATCAAGTAGAAAAACCACAACTTATTTGTGTAAATACGACCGCGGTGCTAAAACCGTCAGCGCTCCCCGCATCGCATCAAACCGAACTGGTGTCGTGCCAATAGTATTCCCGTCAACGTGGACTGAGAGGGGCCTCCGGCAGGCAACCTCTAATGAACTGCTATCGAACATTTCCATCTTCGGATGGCGTTGGTATCGGCCTCGGCTGATCGACCATAGATGGCGCGCTAACTCCAGTTTGCTGAAATCCCGGTAGACCGCAATCGTCAATAGGCCGTCATCCATCTTGGCTCCCGGGCACACTGTCAAATTGCTGCCGTAGAAAGGACCGTTTGCGATCACTACGAAAGAGCAGCGAACTCTGATCCGCCGCCGCGATTTTCTGAACCGGCGCCGCCGTCGGGAAAGCGGCGTATCGCCATGGTAAGACATGCGATAGGCTTCGTTCAGCGGCCGATCAAACCGCAAGTCTACCGCACTTTGCCGATGGACGAATGCTGCCCGGATCGCTCGAAAAACCGAAAGTATTCGTCCCTGTTTGATCTCTTCCCCGATCGGAAACATTTCCGCATCGACCCCGACTCCGGCAGCTTCAAAGAAGGCATGTTGTTCGTCGGCCACGGCGGCGTCGATAGGGACTACGATCCCACTCTCAATTACCTCACAAGCCGCTATTGGGTCGGAGGGCATACCGAGGCTCCGCGCAAAATTATTAAAAGTGCCAGTCGGGATCACCGCTAACGGAATGCCGGTCCGCACCATTTTCGCCGCCACCATCCCGACCGTGCCATCGCCACCGGCGACGACGACTAAATCGGGGCGATTCGCCAGTCCCTTTTGAACCTTCTCCCCAATGGCCTCCTCTCCTCCCAAGCCATGCTCCTCGAGAGTGCCGGCTGTCCGGACAAGGCGCGTCCGCACCGCTGCTAAGACCTGTTCTGAAGCGTTCCTGGCGAGCAGGTTATGAAACAATACCACTCGACCGTAACCGCTCGTCTCCATGCGACCTTTAGTTGCGACGATCGTTCGCCCGCGCTTTACCGGGAGCGCTTATGGAAGAGAACCGATCATCTCTCACCAATTGCCTCTCACTCTGTTCGTTCCTGCGACTGGGTCGCGTACGAATTGTCCATCACATTGATGATCTTGATGCCGGGGATGATCCGGTCCGTCGCATAATCCAAGTTCCCGTCCGTTCCGATCACGGCGATTCCGAAGTCTCCCACGCGGTAGGCATCTGCGGTTGCCAGCGGATCAGGTAATACGACGAACGGGACGTTCGATCCGGTAATAACGCCGGTTTCTTTTGTAAATGCGACAAAGAACAAGGCGTTTCTCGCGGCGAGTCCACGATATACCTTATCAATGTTCCGTATTTGTTTCCTGAATTCTTTTTGTTGTGGGTCAGTCGCGAAGATTAGCACGACTGGTTGCCCTCGGACGTCCTTTAGTCGCCTCACCTTCCCATTGACGCTCGCCCATAAGAACTCGGGCGCAGGTCGGGGAACCGCGGCCGCTGCTGGAGCCGGATGCTTTGTTTTTGCGGATTGTGCTAAGGAAATAGAGGGAGCCACCGCCAGGCTGACCGCCAAAACCGTGATTCGCCAACATTTCATACTCTCATGATATCCACTTCCTTGGTCTCCAAATGGTGATCGATCTCCTTTACGTATTTATCGGTTAATTTTTGGATTTCTGTTTCCAGGCTGCGCCGCTCATCCTCGGTGATGTCGCCATCCTTCTCAATTTTCTTTACTAGATCCATCCCGTTACGCCTGGCGCCACGAACCCGGACCCGCGCCTCCTCGGCCATGTGCCGGGCAGTTTTTACAAGGTCTTTACGCCGTTCTTCCGAGAGCTCGGGAATGGGGAGCCGGATCAGCTTTCCTTCTACCGCCGGCGTAATCCCTAATTTGGACTCGATCAGAGCTTTTTCGACGTCGCGGGTAACGCTTGCGTCGAAAGGTTGAATCAGGAGCAGCCGTGGCTCCGGAGTCGTAATCAGAGCTAATTGTTTCAATTTCATCGAGGTCCCATAGGCAGCGACGTCCAGATTTTCCACGAGACCCGGGGAAGCTTTGCCGGTTCGCAAAGATGAGAATTCGTGGTGCATGTATTCGACGCCCTTTTCCATTGCCTCTTCGGTTTCCAATAGAATTTCGTCAGGTGTCATAACCTTAGTTCAATCAGGGGGATTTAATGGGCCCTATTCAGCCGTGACCAACGTACCTACCTTTTCCCCGCAAACCACTTTCTTGATATTCTCCGGTTTAACCATGTCGAACACAATGATGGGAATCCGGTTATCCATACAGAGACTGAAGGCCGTCGAATCCATCACTTTCAGCCGCTTGGTCATCGCTTCCGTATAGGTGAGCGTATCATAGCG
>JAFAVN010000545.1 GCA_019242435.1 Verrucomicrobiota bacterium
TAATCACTAATCAGTAAAGGAGGCGCTGGATGGTTTGGCCTCCAGCACCTTGGCTTCTTTACTGATCACGGATCAGTGATTACTGATTACAGAGCGCTCGAACACGCTTTTGCAATTTCTCGATGTGCGACCCGCGCCAATAGGTCTGGCCGCATAAAGAGCATTGAGAGAAGTCGTTATAATAGAGCTTTGTCAACGGTTGCAGCCGGCCGAGCACGCTTTCCTTTGGGGCTGGGTTCAGGATGCCGTTGCATCGTAAGCATCGAGTAAAGGGCGCCAGCTTGGATGAAAGCTCGAAGCGCCGAATGACTTCGACTGTTTGCTCAAGCGGTTGTTGCGACCTCGGGAAAAAACCGTTCTTAATAGCTCCGTGCATCAGAAGCCGGCGGTCACGGCTAAGCAGCGCTCGGCCGGTCATTCGGATGATCATCAAGAGGTCGCGATCGGCGGCCGTGTTATCATAAAGGACATCAATCCCGAGCAGACGCAGATCTCGGGCGAGCTTACCTAGGTGGCCATCGGCGACAAACGCCTCGATCCCGCGCTCTTGCAGCCTCGACGCAGGATCGTGCCCCGGTGAATAGGGAAACACCTCCACCCGACTATCGGCTCGAATCTGGTATCCGAAACGCACGGATTGCCCGTCCACCAAAATTAAGTCGACCTCGGGATGCGGTACTCCGCACGCCTCTATAACGTCTTTTGCTGAGGTCTTGTAATCTACGGCCCGATCGACTGGATCTTCCCGCTGCGACCTCTTCAGGAAAAAACGGAGGGCTTTATCGAACAAGATCGAAATTAAAACCCGTCCTGTCGGGTTCGCCCCAGTCGAAAACCCGGTTATCTCTTTCTGTTTACGATCATTGTCGTCCGGCATTCATCGAAAAGCTCCGGTGAGCGCTCCGCGATGACAAATGACAAATGGCCGATAACAAAGGTTGAGTTGCCAAAAACTTAAGAGTGCCGCGTCCGCCCTGGCCGGCCGCACCAATCACCATCAGTTCTGCCCACCGCCTTGGTCACCAGTATCGGCCGCGACCATTTCGCCGTCTCTAGTTCTCACGACAGAGTCGATTGTACCGGCGAAAGTACCTCTCGGCTTGGTAACGTCTGCCTGCGGGTCCGTACCCGCTGAGGCAGAGAGCGGTTCCTCCGAGCGCGGTTCTTTCCTGGGCTGGTCAGTATTCATATGTACGCCTCCAATGAAATTAGACAGGGAAAGCCCAGGGAAAGTTCAAAAATATGTCGTGGAACGACATATATGCCTTCAACAAATTGATCGCCTGCCGGCCGGGCTTTAGCGTGCTTTCGTTCCCGCTCGTTTCTACTTGCAAAGTCTACTTAATCGATCAAGATAGCGGATCTAGGGAGTTTAGCACCGACGCTAACCATAGTTACCCTTCCATCTGCCAATGAACCTGTCATTTCTTAGACGCTCGAGTCAGCCGCGAAGCGGAATTCGCCAAGTCACGCCACACCAACTCGTTCGCGAAAAGCCGGCTCCGTTGCTTCTCGACGTCCGCGATGAATCTGATTTTTTGAGAGGGCACATCGAGGGCGCGACCCACGTGAGCCTGGACATTCTAGCAAGTCGGATCGGTGAACTTGCTCCCGAACTGAGCACCCCAATCGTGGTCTACTGTGCCAGGGGCGAGCACTGTGCTAATGCTATTCAGGTGTTGCGACATCTTGGGTATCTGAATTTGGGTTCACTAAAAGGTGGCCTCCAGGGCTGGCTCGAAGCCGGCGGACTGGTTGAGTCGTCAAGTTTGCGAAATCCCGACCCCGCCAGAAAGACACGCCCGATCTGGGCCAGGTCTGATTGGTAGACCGCCATTCACCTCCCAAGGCGCGCTGATGGAACGGTTCGCCTTTTAGCTGCGCAGGCGGCCGATGCGCTACGCTCCGGCCCGCGAATGCACAGGCTTGTATAGTTCCCAATGGCATCTCCTAACGGCCGCTTCCGCTATCGTGATTATACCGGTCGTAATCCTGTTTTTTCGCCCAGCGCTATTTCATCGAAGGAATCGCTTTAACCGGCACGAAAGGATGACGGAGTCGGTAGAGTGGGGCTCCCGAATCACCCAGTGCTTGCGCGAAGAACCAAGCCCGAACAGCCATTGCGCTCGATTGCACTGAGAAACCCGCCGAGCCGTTAGGCTGCCAAATGGTTTTTCGGTTGCACTGGATAATTAGGGGGTTCGGATAAACTGTCACATGGTTAAGATTGCCATAGCAGGCGCTGGCGCCTTGGGAAAACGTTGGTCGGAGGTTGTTGCCCGAAGCGGCACGGGCGAGGCTCGGTTGAGTGCCGTGGTCGACCCGTTGATCGGCACTGATCAGGAGCCGGTCTG
>JAFAVN010000578.1 GCA_019242435.1 Verrucomicrobiota bacterium
AAACTTGGGGGTTTCACTTGTGTTTGTCTGTTTTCGCATGGGATTCTGATTACGGTTGGGCAAGACAGGGAGGGCGAGGCTCCCAAACTCCTCAAACGCTTCGCCACGCCCCCGTCTCCCGTCACGATTCAAAAAACTGCGCGGAGCACCGCCGAGCCGCTTTCCGGTCCATCCGTCGGCCCAGTCCCAACTGATAATAATGCGATAACTAATAGACTCGTTGAGTCGCAGTCGCTTACATCATATACAGCCAATCTGACTCCGGAAAACGAAATAGCCGTCGGGCTAGCAATGATCCCGGGCCAACCATCGCGGGCAATCAGAGGATCAACATCTAGATCGTAAATTTTATGCAACAGACAGTTGGCGACTTCTTAATCAAACGGATTCGGGAATGGGGCATCAGCCGGATTTATGGATTTCCGGGCGACGGCATAAACGGGATTATCGGAGCCATTAACCGGGCGAACGGAGAAATTGAGTACATCCAGGTCCGTCATGAAGAGATGGCTGCCTTCATGGCGTGCGCTCATGCCAAGTTCACTGGACAGGTTGGCATTTGCCTGGCCACTTCCGGGCCGGGAGCGATCCACTTACTAAACGGTCTTTACGACGCGAAGATGGATCATCAACCGGTAGTAGCCATCGTTGGGCAACAGGCCCGGGCCGCCATCGGCGGAGACTACCAACAAGAGGTAGACCTCATTTCCCTGTTCAAGGATGTGGCCCACGAATACGTCCATATGGTCTCTTCGCCTGTGCAGGTTCGCCATCTGGTCGATCGCGCCATCCGGATCGCGAAGGCGCAGCGGACGGTAACCTGCGTAATCTTTCCGAACGATGTTCAGGAGATGCCGGCGGTCACCGAACCGCCTAGAGCCCACGGCACCATTCATTCCGGCGTCGGCTTTTCGGCGCTGCGGACGATCCCGGTGGAAAGCGAATTGCGGCGTGCCGCGGAGGTTCTCAATGCTGGAAAAAAAGTTGCTATTCTGATCGGAGCGGGCGCACTGCAAGCCACCGATGAAGTGATTGAGGTTGCTAATATCTTGGGGGCGGGCATCTCGAAAGCGCTTTTAGGCCGGGCGGCTATCCCTGATGATCTGCCGTTCTGCTGCGGGCCCATCGGCTTACTGGGCAGCAAACCAAGCTGGATAATGATGAGCGAATGCGACACCCTTCTGATGATCGGGTCGGGCTTCCCTTATTCCGAATTCCTGCCGAAAGAAGGTCAGGCCCGTGGCGTCCAGATCGACATCGACCCAAGGTATCTGAGCTTGCGTTATCCCATGGAGGTCAATTTGGTCGGCGATAGCGCCGAAACGCTTCGGGCATTGATTCCGTTATTGGAAGAAAAGCAGGAGCACAGCTGGCGTGAGAAACTCGAAAAAGAAATCGCCGATTGGTGGAAGGTTCTCGAGGAACGCGCGAAGACCAGCGCTAATCCCATCAATCCACAGTTGGTCTTCTGGGAGCTGTCTTCCCGCTTACCTGACTATTGTATCCTGACCTCGGATTCCGGATCAGCGGCTAACTGGTTCGCCCGCGATTTGAAATTGCGCCGGGGAATGATGGCCTCCTTGTCGGGAACACTCGCCACCATGGGCCCAGCGGTACCTTACGCCATCGCCGCGAAGTTCGCCTTCCCCAGCCGGGTGGTAATTGCCCTGGTTGGTGATGGCGCGATGCTGATGAACGGCAATAACGAGCTCTTAACTATCGCCGAACACTGGAAAGAATGGAGCGATCCCAGGTTGATTGTGTTGGTACTCGCTAATCGCGATTTGAACCAGGTCACTTGGGAACAAAGAGTCATGACGGGCGATCCTAAATTTAATGCCTCCCAGCAAGTACCGGATTTTCAGTTTGCCCGTTACGCTGATCTGCTCGGTCTGACTGGGATCCTGGTCGACAAACCGGAAGATGTAGCGCCCGCCTGGGACCGGGCTCTAGCAGCTGATCGGCCGGTCGTATACGAGGTGGTTACGGACCCGGAGGTGCCCCCATTGCCACCGCACATCACGTTTGCCCAAGCCAAAAATTTTATGTCCGCTGTTCTGTCGGATCCGAACGCTTCCGAGATGGTTAAAGGAACCGTAAAAGACGCGATTCAAGGGATTTTACCGCATAAAAAGTGACCATCGATAAGCTAGAAGTCTCAGCTTACACGATACCAACTGATCTCCCTGAAGGGGATGGGACTCTCGATTGGAACCGGACAACCCTGGTGCTCGTTCAGGCGAGCGGCGAGTCAGAGACAGGAATAGGCTATACGTATGCGGATACCGCAACGGCGCGCCTGATCAGAGATAAATTAACCCAGGTGGTTCAAGGCCGTGAGGCCGGTGACATTCCGGCGCTCTGGAAGGAGATGCAGATCCAGACCAGGAACTTGGGAAGCTCCGGGATAGTCGCCATGGCCATTTCGGCAGTTGATAGCGCGCTCTGGGATTTGAAAGCGCGCGTCTTGGGTTTGCCATTGTGTAAGCTGTTGGGAATGGCCCGAGATCGAATAGCGGTCTATGGCAGCGGCGGCTTCACTTCCTATTCTATGGCCGAACTGCAGAGGCAGTTGGGCGGATGGGCGGACCAGGGAATCCGATGGGTCAAGATGAAGGTAGGCAAGCAACCGGAACGCGATCCGGAGAGAGTCGAGGCGGCTCGGAATGCCATTGGAAAGACAACGGGACTCTTCGTTGACGCGAATGGCGCCTACCAGAAAAAAGAAGCGCTTCGGTTAGCGGATTCTTTTCAGGCGTGGGATGTCGCCTGGTTTGAAGAACCAGTTTCCTCCAACGATTTGGAAGGTCTGCATCTAATTCGGAATCTCGCGCCCCCAAGCATGGAAATCGCCGCCGGCGAATACGGCTACACTGATTTTTATTTTCGGCGCATGATTGCGGCCGGAGCCGTTGATGTGTTGCAGGCCGATATTACCCGTTGCGGCGGGCTTACCGGCTTTCTCCGGGTAGCCGCGTTGGCCGAGGCAAACTCAATTCCGCTTTCTGCTCACTGTGCGCCTCTCCTGCATTTGCACCCGGCGTGTTCGATCGGTGCATTCCGGCACGCTGAGTACTTCCACGATCACGTCCGGATCGAGCGAATGTTCTTCGATGGCGTACCGTTGCCCGAGAAGGGCTTTCTCAAGCCTGATCTGGCCCAGCCCGGCCTGGGCGTTGTTTTCAAACAGATAGATGCCAGTAAATATGAAAACCGATTCTGAACTAACGGTAAACGCCGGCTTTGCAGCAAACTCTGATAACCGGCGGCAAGCCGCGAATATCTCGAGAGACAACGCGTCCCGTGGAGCGGCACTCCTAGCTAAGGAACTTCGCGCGGCAATTTCTGGTGAAGTCAGGTTCGACCCGGGTAGCCGCGCTCTGTATTCTACTGATAGTTCTAACTACCGGCAGGTGCCTATTGGTGTGGTCCTACCAAAAACCAAGGAAGATGTAATCAATACGATCAAGATTTGTCACCGGCACGAAGCGCCGATCACGGGCCGAGGCTGTGGCACCAGTCTGGCGGGACAATGCTGCAATATTGCGGTAGTGATTGATTTCTCTAAATACCTGCACCATCTGATCGAGTTAGACGCCGGACGACGGACGGCGCGAGTTGAGCCCGGAATCATCTATGACGACGTAAATCGGGCCGCTAAGCCGCACAAACTCGCTTTCGGGCCGGACCCTTCAACGCACAGTCACTGTACGATCGGAGGGATGATCGGGAATAACTCTTGCGGAGTACACTCCGTAATGGCGGCATTCGCCGGCACCGGAGCGCGCACTTCGGATAACATAGAAGACATGGAGATCATGACCTACGACGGATTGCGTATGCGGGTAGGTCCAACCAGCGATCCGGATTTAGAACAAATGATCCGGCAGGGCGGGAGACGCGGTGAGATCTATCGTGGATTGCGGGATATCCGTGATCGGTATGCCGATCTGATTCGCGCCCGCTTTCCTAAAATTCCTCGCCGGGTATCAGGCTACAATCTGGACGAGTTATTACCGGAGAAGGGCTTTAATGTAGCTCGGGCGTTGTGCGGGACGGAAAGCACCTGTGTAACCGTCCTGGAGGCAACGTTACAACTAATCCCTAGCCCCCCGGTTCGGTCTCTGGTTGTACTTGGTTACCCGGACGTCTACGTGGCCGGCGATCACATCCCCGAAATACTAGAGCACAAGCCCGTAGGCCTGGAAGGTATAGACGATGTGCTTATCGACGGGATGAAAAAGAAACACCTTCATCCGAAAGACTTTGAACTATTGCCGGAAGGTAAGGGCTGGCTGCTGGTCGAGTTTGGAGGCGATACCAAGGAAGAATCGGACCTGAAGGCAAATAGCTTGATGACGGCGCTCACCAAACGGAAGAACTCGCCCGCAATGCGACTCTATGATGCCCCGTTCACGGAAAAAGACATCTGGGACATACGCGAATCCGGTCTGGGCGGGTCTGCCCGGATTCCCGGAGAGCCTGATGCCTGGGAAGGATGGGAAGACTCAGCGGTTCCACCAGAGAAACTGGGGGGATATCTCCGGGAATTTCGGTCTCTTTTACAGAGATACGATTACGGTTGCACGTTGTACGGCCACTTCGGACAGGGGGTCGTTCATACCCGAATAAACTTCGGGCTGAAAGATCGCAAAGGGGTGGAAGCGTATGAGCGATTTGGCCATGACGCCGCCAAGCTAGTCGTCAAGTACGGCGGCTCACTTTCGGGCGAGCATGGCGATGGTCAGTCCAGGGGCGAGCTATTATCCATCATGTTCGGCGAAGATCTGGTCAACGCCTTCCGCGAATTCAAGCGGATCTGGGATCCCGACTGGAAAATGAACCCGGGGAAAGTAGTGAATCCGCATCGGCGGGACGAAAATCTGCGGTTGGGCGAATCTTACAACCCGCCTCAATGGAAAACGGTTTTTAAATTCCCTGACGATAACGGTAGCTTTTCTTATGCAATGGAGCGGTGCGTCGGCGTTGGTAAATGCCGGCGAATGGAGGCCGGCACCATGTGCCCAAGCTACATGGCGACACGCGAGGAAATGCACTCGACTCGAGGGCGTGCCCGTCTGCTGTTTGAGCTGCTTCAGGGTTCACCGATTGGAAAGAACGGCTGGCGCGACGACCACGTTAAAGAAGCGCTCGACCTATGCCTTTCTTGCAAGGGTTGCAAATCCGATTGTCCGATGAACGTGGACATGGCTACCTATCGGGCTGAATTTCTGTCGCACTATTATGCGGGCAGGATACGCCCGGCAGCAGCCTATTCGATGGGGCTCATTTTTTGGTGGTCGCGGCTGGCCTCCAATTTTCCGCAAGTGGCTAACCTGGTTGTCCACTTACCATTGTTAGGACGAGGCCTAAAGCGGTTGGCAGGCATCTCGGCACAGAGGGAGCTTCCCTTCTTTGCTAACGAGACCTTTCGCCACTGGTTTTTAAACCGGCATTCTCTGACCACCGGTAAGCGGGTAATTCTCTGGCCGGATACGTTCAATAATTACTTCACTCCGAGTACTGCCCGGGCGGCAGTGCGGGTGCTGGAGGCGGCGGGGTTTAGTGTCGTGATTCCGCGCCGGCCGTTGTGTTGTGGCCGGCCCTTGTATGACTTTGGGTTTCTGCAACTCGCCAAATCGCTGCTACAGGAAATATTGACAGCCTTGCGTGACGAGATCCGCGCGGGGACTCCGATCGTCGGCCTGGAACCAAGCTGTGTAACGGTGTTTCGGGACGAATTGATCAACCTGTTCCCAAATGACGAAGACGCGATTCGGCTGAAAAACCAGACATTTTTGTTCAGCGAGTTCTTACAGAAGCAGGCACGTGATTTCAATTTACCGCACTTGCACAGGCCGGCAATCGTGCACGCTCACTGCCATCATGCTTCCGTGATTAAATTAACAGACGAGGAAGCAATTCTGAAAAGGTTAGGACTTGATTACCGTTTCCTCGATTCCGGCTGCTGTGGAATGGCAGGTGCATTCGGGTACGAAAATGGCAAATATGAGGTATCGCTGCAATGCGGTGAACGAGTACTGTTACCCGAGGTTCGCAAAGCAGCAAAAGACACACTGATCATCTCAGACGGGTTCAGTTGCCGCGAACAGATTGAACAACTGACCGATCGCGGCGCTCTTCACCTGGCAGAAGTGATCGAGATGGCCATGGATGAGGGGCCAGATGGACCACCCGGAAATTACCCTGAGAAAAAGGTGCTCACTCAACCCAAGTTTAGCACGCCGGATAAAAGATTAAGAATTGTCTTGCTAGGTGCGTTGGCAGTTGCCGCAGGAGTTAGTTGGATAGCAATAACGCGTGGAAAGAGAAGATAGGGCGAGGCTGTCGCTGCCCTGTAACCCAGTTGCCGCGCAAGGGCACCGGCCGTAAAGATCGCTGACACGGCGCACCGGAAAACAGCCGAGCAGGATTTAGATCTCTTTGGAGACTCGTCCTACCGGAACTCAACTCCTACCTGGGCGGATACACGGTAGGCGTCGCGCCAGCTCCCGTCCACAGCTCTCGCTCTTCTGGCGTCATCCGGCAGCGTTTTTCTGCCCGCGCATCAATAAAATCGCCGGTTGCGATATCAGATAGATATTGGCTGCGAGAAAGGAAGGTACCATTACAAGTCTTGTCTTCGGACAGCGGTCCACAATGCTCACCTTCAACCCTTGCGTTCAGCTCTTGCACGATTCTGAGCGGAATGATATCCCGCTTCGAAGGAAAGACGTAGCCGAACAGGATTAAGTGACTCCACAATACCCGCCAGTCTTTATCAAACCGCTTGAGCAGCCGGTCCCAATCGAGCGTCGGCCCGCATCTGGCTATTAAGTGGATTACGTCCGCACCGTCAAACCGCTCCCGTTCCATAATGTACGCCTTTTGCCAGACCAATTCTTCCGGAGGCACAATCAAGGCATTTATCCCGAAGACTGTCGCCCTGCTGGCTTTCTGAAACCAGATGTCATCTATCTGGCACAGTCCATTCCCAGAACAGAAAATAACATCCACAAACACTTCAGCAGAACGGACTTTGGCCAACCAGTGAGTAAAAGTGTATTCCGCCTGGTACCCGGCTTCTCTCCACACCGCCAGCGCTTGATCTACTTGAGTCGGCCGGATCAGTAGATCGAAATCTTTCGTATCCCTTTCGACACCTGTGTACTGCGCGAGCGCGTAGGCGCCTCCGACCAAGAACTCAACGTCATGCTCAATGAGCACCTGCATTACGGATCGATAAATCGCGTACCGGTTTTCGGTCTTCACGAGGAGAAATAGCAAATAAAAAAAAGCGGTTTAAAGCGACGCGGAAGCCAACGTCAGCACTGATCCCGACTTAAGCGTAGCGATTCGGCTGTTGGCTAGTCACCACCCTCACGCTTGGAACTTTGGTTCAGGAACTTCATCGAGCCGGATATCACCAACCCCGTGCCGTACGATTGCCTTCATGCGTGACTTCCTTTCTTCAGCTTTTAGTCAGTTGTTCGCTTGTACGGGCCCAGGTGGCTGCCAGGCAGCAACCACAATCATCCCGAGTTGGGCGACCGCCCTGTCCGAGTTCGCAATCCGGATTAAGCCTAGTGAAGAAGACCGGTTCCAGTTGGATCAACGAACCATTGCGTTCGCTACCTCCCATCCTTCAGCGAGGGCATCAGTCAGAAAGATTGTTGTGGGGTAAAAACCGGGCCGGCGAGTGTTCGACGGGCGATCGACACCCGCCGGTCTTTTTTGGGAGTTCTCGTTTTGAGTTCACAGTGCCCTGTTCGCGGTTGTCCCTGCTCCAGCACCTCGCCCGGTAATTGTTGACTGACGGTCAAGTCAAAGCCTCTCGCAGAGTGAGAGAACGCCTCGAAAATGCAAGGTTGATCGAGAACCAGGACGCCACAAGGCAGCGAACAATTAAGGCTAGACAAAAATTGTTAATCACCTATGAACGACCTGCCTTCGGAAGAAAATCGACCTGACGATGAGGACGAGGAAACCACCGGCGCAACCACGGACCCATTGGCTGAAATACCGGGCAGCCGTGGACGGAAAGCGCCCGATCCTTACGAAGGAACAGAAGCAGACGATGATCCCGGGCCATCTTTAATCGACGAATTGGAAGATCATACCCCTCCGACCGATGCCGAGTTGGGCGGCGGCGAATGAGATTTCTTGTTTCCCGACGCTTCTTCTGAACTCCTGCACTTTTGCACTCCTGCACTCCTTTAAAATAGGAACTCCTCTAGTAAGACCAAATGCCCATGCGGAGACGAACGCTGACCGAAAGATGGTTGACAAAAGCACAACCGGAGTGAGCTCTTCGCGCTCTCCGAGTTGGCTTTCCCGGCAGATCAGTTTGACATGAAATTTGCTCTGTTTGGACTTTCTATTACTTCGTCTTGGGGAAACGGCCACACCGTCACCTTCCGGGCCTTGACCAAAGCGCTGGTGAAGCGGGGACACGACGTAGTCTTCTTCGAGCGAGATGTGCCGTGGTACCGATCTTTTCGAGACGAGCTAGGGCCCGAGTACGGACGGATAGAACTCTATTCGAGTCTGGCAGACTTGAAACCATTTAAAAAAGAGCTGAAAAACGCGGATTGCATCATGATCGGGTCGTTCGTGCCCGAGGGAGTTGCCGTGGCCGATCTGCTTTTACATCAGGCTCGGCACGCCTGCACGATTTTCTACGATCTAGATACACCAGTGACGCTTCGTAAGCTGGAAGAACAAGACGAGGAATATATCTCCCGAGAATTGATCAGCCGATTTGATCTCTACTTCTCGTTTGCCGGAGGAGCAGTATTGGACAAGCTGGCAAAACGCTTTGCCGTGCAGAATCCGATTCCCTTCTGGTGTTGTGTGGATCCAGAGTCGCATCAGCCGGTAGAACTAGCTAATGAATGGGATCTGGGCTACCTCGGCACCTACAGCGCAGACCGGCAGCGACGGTTACATAGTCTCCTGCTGAGGCCGGCACAATGTCTGCCCAATCATCATTTTATTGTATCGGGACCGTTGTATCCCCCGGGGATCCAGTGGCCTGAGAACGTGCAACGGCTAGAACACACTAAGCCGGCCGAACACAACGCGTTCTATGCTAAACAGAGGTATACCCTAAATATTACCCGGGCCGCGATGGCTCGGAACGGATACTCGCCGAGCACCCGGCTTTTTGAAGCGGCAGCCTGTGGAACGCCTATTATTTCGGATCCTTGGCCCGGCCTGGAGGAATTTTTCCAGCCAGGATCAGAAATCCTGATCGCAACTAATTATCGCGCTGTCGCCGAGATTTTATGCGAACTGCCGGAAAACGACCGAAAACAGGTCGGCGAGCGAGCTAGAAAACGGGTTCTACATAACCATACTGCCGAACACCGGATAATTAAGCTGGAGAATTTAATTCAGAAAACCGGGTCAATAAAGTTCGGCCAAAGGACGTAATCGGCATTTTTTAGCATGAGCAGAAAAATTCGAACTGCAATCATCGGTGCGGGTAACTGCGCTTCTGCCTTAGTACAAGGGACCCGATTTTATCGCAACGTAAAAGCTTCCGACGACGCAATTGGGCTGATGCATCCCAGTTTAGGCGGTTATCTGCCAAAAGACATCGAAATCTCAGCGGCATTCGATATAGATGCCAGAAAAGTCGGCAAAGATCTGAGC
>JAFAVN010000075.1 GCA_019242435.1 Verrucomicrobiota bacterium
GAAAGGTAACCGCCAAAGATGCCTACCAGCACGAAGGCCACGGTCAAAATTGGGAACACCAGGAGCGCAGCCAAGAACTGTGGACTGATCAAATAACCGAGGGGATCGATTGCCATGGTGGTGAGGGCATCGATTTGCTCGCTATAACGATAAATCCCGATTTCCGCCGCGATGGCGGAACCTGCCTGACCGATAATCATGAGGGTAGCAAGTACCGGTGCGAGTTCCCGGGTCAGGGTGAGCGAAACCAGAGTCCCGAGTAGACCGGCCGATCCGAACCGCGAAAGGACGTAGTACCCTTGCAGGCCTAAGACGAGCCCGGAGAATAAGGCGACCACCGTTACAACCAGCAAGCAACGTATCCCCTGCTGATGAATAGCCCGGGCAACGCCCTTCCTGAGCTGTCTGGCGTGTGCCACCGCGACAAAAGCGCGTACCACGAAATTAGCGAAGTCTCCCAGGCCCGTGAGCAGCGTGAGACTTTTTCGGCCAATCACTCGTAGAAAACGTGTCATCGCGGCATTCATTTTCGTTTAGGCGAGCAACCGGTGTTTTGCAACCGCGAATGGAACCCAGGCAGGGGAGCGAATATTTAACCACGGGATGAACACGGAAGAACACGAACTAAAAAAAGAGACCGCGAATTTATCCAAATAGACGCGAATAGATTGGGGCTGCATGCATGGTGCATGGTGCGCATCCGCAGGCTGTCATGAACCGCGGCTTTGCCGCTCCGTGTTAATCCGCGTCCATCCGTGGTTGAATATTCGAACTTCTTCCTCGCTATTGCCAAGCGCCCACCAACCACTAACCACCACTCACCGATCCGCGGTTCAGGCGAGTGAATTCATGGGTGCGTTGGAAAACGGGTGATATTGGTAGAGCCAGGTTTCGGTGACGATTTGCTGTGGAGTTTTCAGGTAGAGGCGCAGCTCCACCGGGTCTTTCCCATCCACAACCAGGTCGAACTCGGCGAGCCAATGGCCAGGTACCCCGTCGGGGAAGGGGGCGGTAGCAATGTAGGAGAATTTGCCGCGGGAAGTCCATAATACCGCCTCCGGTCTGATACCCGCCGGCAGATTCAAAAGTGGGCCGCCCAAAAATTCGACCACGAACTTTCGAACGTTCGGTGGGTGAGGTTGACCGCGTTGACCGCCCCGGCCGAGGCGGGTGGCAATACAGCGGCCTAGCTCCGGCGGATGAGGTTGATCGGCTAACCAGTGTAACCGGTAACCGATTTCGAGCTTGTCGCCGCCGCGAACCGGTTCAGCCGGGCACCAGTAAGCCACGATATTGTCATTGATCTCGTCGCCGGTAGGAATCTCGACCAGATGGATAGCGCCGGATCCCCAGTCGCGGAGCGGTTCAACCCAAACCGAGGGCCGTTTTTCATAAGCAACTCCATCCAGATAGTGGTCAAAGTTGCGGTCGCGTTGTAGCAAGCCAAAGCCGCGAGCATGATTATCCTGGAAACCCGATATCACGATCCTGGGCGGATTATTCAACGGACGCCAGAGACGCTCGCCGGCGCCGTTCCACATGACGAGTCCATCGGAGTCATGCACTTCCGGTCGCCAATCTGACGCGGTCAATTTCATGGTCTCGGAGTACCAATACATGGAGGTGAGGAGACCGAGACCGAGTCGTTCGACCGGTTTCCGGAAAAAGAGCGTAGCCTCGATATCCATGACCGCGCCCTTTGTCCGGCGCATGAGGAAACGATAGGCGCCGGTTACGCTTGGGCCGTCCAGGAGGGCGTAGCACTCTAAAGGGCTGGAGGGCGTTTCTGCCGGTAAAAACCAGTAAGCAATAAAATCGGGGAATTCTTCAGGTGTACTTCCACCCGGGGTTAATGCGATCCCACGAGCGGACACTCCTACCTGACCGAGCTCGCCCTTGGCCCGGAAATAGGAGGCGCCAAGAAAGGTCAACCAGGGTTCTTCCTGCCGCCAATCACTAGGTCCGTTCTTGGCTTCGCGCACCCAAAAACCGGCAATACAGGAGGGACGCGCCGGCAGCCGTTTGGCGACGTTGTGTGCCGGGATATCGAAGTATTGCGGGTCATAGAGGATCTCTCGCGCGTTCATGTCCTTCTCGACCGAATACATACGGACGGTTTTCGGAAAATAATGCCCGACAAACATGAAGGTGATAGGGAAAACCCCGGGCTGACCATCGCCGTACAAGGCAAACTCAGGCTTATATTTCAGCTGTCCGTACGCATCGTAATTGATAGCGGCAACAATGGCGGAGTCAGGCTGCGGCGGTGGTACGTAAGGGCTTTGGGCTAGCTCGCCGGCGTGGATCTTCAGCCAATCGTAGGAGAAAGGCTTTGCCGGGCCAAATCGTAATCCCTGATTGCTCATGGGTATAGGTGCGCTACGCGTTTCACAATGACAAATGACAGATGGGAAATTGAGGAGTGCGGGAGTTCAGGAGTAACGGAGAGATGGATCCGGTTATTTTTTGGTCCGCGTTTACTCGCGATTGCCATCTGTCATCTGTCATTTGTCATTCATTTGTTGAGGCGCAGCGGCCGGCTGTGCCTCAGCGAATGAATTGGTCTAAGAATGCCGATCCGAGCCCATTCTCTTCATAATGTTTGCGGCACATCTCGATCTTGGTGAACACGTCTTCGTAACCGGTCTGTTTACCCCAGGGGTCCACATAGATCATGCAGGCCGTGACGTAAAACAGAGTGATCATTTCCTGTACATCATCCGGGACCACTAGAGTATGTGTCTCGCCGGGGGGCTCGAACACGTATGAACCTTCCGTGGCTACCCAGTTATGCTCGACATAATACCAGCTGCCGCGCAGGACGAGCCCGTGCACCGGAGCAGGATGCCGATGCCGGCTGAGCACGCCTGACTTGCGAACCCTTAACAGGTTAACCCAGTAGCCCTGGGCGACATTCAGGCAAAGGGGCCGGAACCAGACGTTCGGCATTTGCGGCACCCAAACTCGTTCATCTGCCGGAACCGCAGGTGACTGGAGGATCTCGCTCTGAGCCTCTTTGGGAAACGCCAGTTGATAGGGCATCCGGCTTTCATCGAGCTTTTGAGGGGACTGATGCATAAGAGAACCACTGGTGCGGCTTGGTCAGGGTTGCAACTCACGATTTCCCGGATGAAGCGCAGCGGAGTCACATTCGAGATTAGAAATTCGAACTCCCTGAAATTGTCGTCCCGAGACGCTCACCACCAGTCACCAATCACCGGGCGTCACAAGGTCCCCGGTGCTAATACATTAACGATAGATTTGAACAGGAGTTCGCTGGCGTTTTTGTAATCGCCCTGATTATCGAAGGCGGCGGGAGCATAGGTGGTTACAACCGCTATCGTGAGTTTTTGGGCAGGCAAGTAACCAACGGTGGCGCCGCAGCCGGCAAAGCCCTTTGTCTGAGTGACCCAAGAGCCAAGGATTACAACGCCGAGCCCGTAGTTTCTATCCTTAGTGTTTTGACTGCAGCCAAGGCAGTTTTTATCGGGATGGCCGAACCCGACCAGGTTTGGACCGATCTGCGCCGCGGATGATTCCTTTGTCAGTAATTTGCCGGTGCCAACCGCTTCCATGGTTGTCACTAGATCATTGATGTCGGTGGTTTGAACCGCGCCGGCGGCGGTAGTCCACGAGGGATTCCAATAGGTTGATTCTTCGTAAAAGTTTACGCCCGCGGGGATATGGAGATCAGCGCGCCGCTCGGAAGTGAAGGTATGCAGGACGGGTTCGGGAATCTCGGGAGTATCAAAGCTCTGGGTTTGATCGAGGTGCATCGGGCCGAGGACATAAGTCTCCATGGCATCGGCTAAGGGCATACCGGTTATCCTTTCCAATACCCGGCCGAGTATAACATAGTTAGTATGCGAATAGGCCCAGTTGGTGCCGGGCTCAAACATCATGGGTTTACTGGTGCCGATTCGGAGTAGGTCCTCCGAGGTCCACTGACGGAACGGG
>JAFAVN010000365.1 GCA_019242435.1 Verrucomicrobiota bacterium
GTGGCAGCTCAGGTGGCCAATCGGGAGTTGTTGGAGCGCTACCAGCGACTTTTTGTGTCTAAAGACAGAAATGCAATTGTGCCGATCGAACATGAGGTTTGCATGGGATGTCACATGAAGAACACAACGACGAATGTTCATCGTGCAAAGCTGGGGCGGGAAGTGGTGTATTGTGAGCAGTGCGGCAGGATTCTTTATTGAGATTCTGAATATTCAGAATCTATGAGCAGACCTCGGGTACTGCAGAGTCAGGCGCCTCAACGCAATGGCTGCGGTTGTTGCGGTTGTTTTGGTTGCTTGGGTGTGATTTTGGCTTTGGTGGCACTCGCACTCGCGGGCGTGGTTTTCATGTTGTACGTGAACCTGGGGGTTGATAGGCCGTCAAAATCGGCGGTCGCAGCCGCTGACCCGCAAACTTACCAACAGGCTCGGAGAAAATGGGACGATTTTGTTAAAGACGGCTCTATTCGGGGAGTGAGTCTCTCTGACAGAGAAATCAACGCGATGCTGGCCAACGCACCCGAGCTCGGATTTCTCGGCCGAGGAGTGAGCATGATCTCGCGCGACAACGGCCTCGAGTTTCAATTGAGTGTCCCTCTGCGGCTGGTTCCATTCTATACGAAGTATATTAACGGTAATATTTTCTTGCGGCCGATTGTTACCGGAGAAAATATCGATCTCAACGTTTACAGCCTCAATGCCGATGGGCGTCCACTGGATACTGCGTCGACTCAGCGCTTCAAGTCTCAGGTCGAACCTGTGCTCAATGCTATCCTTACCGGGGCTAATCAATTCGGTGGCAACCGTGCTATCCACGAGGTCCGGACCCAAAACGGAACTGTTGCGCTTTTAAGGTGAGTTCTAAGTCCACAACAGATCGAAAGAAGACCAAAGCCCAGCCGGTGGCGCAATTGTATGCGGTCGTTGGCTCGGATGAAGGCGCGGTTAAGAAGCGAGCTCAGGAGCTAGCCAGAGAACTGACTCCGCCTCAAGGAGAGGATTTCGGCGTGGAACGCCTGGATGGCGCGGCGGAGAATGTCGAACAAGCTGTCAGTCGAATCCATCAAACTATCGAAGCGATTCAAACGCTTCCTTTCTTCGGTTCGGAGAAGCTGGTTTGGTTGAAGGATATCAATTTTTTGGGCGACTCGGTAGTTGGCCGCTCGACTCAGGTGCAAGCTGCGCTTGAACGCTTAAGAGAGCTACTGGCCGCTGGTCTTCCCTCTGGTGTAGACGTGCTTTTGAGCGCCACGGATGTCGATAAACGCCGATCTTTTTACAAAACGCTTGGCAAGCTGGCGAGGCTGGAACAGTTCGATCGAATCGACACCAGCAAGGCCGGCTGGGAGGAAGCAGTAGAGGGACTGGTGCAACCCGCCGCATCAGAGAAAGGTCTCCGTTTTCAACCGGAAGCAATGGAGGTCTTCGTGAGATTGGTAGGCGCCGACACTCGCCAGATTTTGAATGAAATCGAGAAAATCGACCTGTTTCTCTATGGCGATAAGCGCATTGGCGAGGACGACGAGGAAAGCGCAATGCCCACCAACTCCAGAGAAGTCACCGTGGATGTCGTGCGCCGTCTGGTTGCCAGAACCGCTACCGGCGTGATCTGGGAATTGAGTACTGCCATCGCGCGACGCAATCTCAGTGAGTCACTGGCATTACTCGAGCAACTCCTGTTTCAGGGAGAAACTGCCATCGGTATTCTCCTCGCCGCCATCATTCCAACCGTGAGAAACCTCCTCGTCGCCAAGGAGCTGTGCGAGCGGAATCGATTGCGGCCGCCGTCAGCGCCTTTTCAGTTTGGTTCAATGCTTAACCGGCTTCCGGAATCTTCACTCGCTTTTCTGCCCAAGCGAAAAGATGGCAGTGTGAATACATACGCCCTCGGCCTGGCCGCTTGCGAGATCCATCGCTTCACTCTCGAAGAGCTGGTCCAGGGGCTGAAGGCTTGCCTGACGGCCAACATGCGCCTGGTAACAACCCAGCTCGAGCCCAGACTCGTTCTCAGTGATCTATTGGTTAAGCTGTTGGCGTAGCTTCGAACTCATCGGCAAAGTCATGGGTTTGCGGCGTCGCACCGATTCAAAACGACTGGGCTACGACTTTAACCACTGCGCGCCGCTCTAGCACTCCATCCCTCCACATCCGGCCAGCGATATTCGACACGCGAAACTGGCACTCCCTTAGAATATTATGCTAGAGTCGGCCCAAACATGATTGTGGTTCTCGTGGGAGCACTTCGGGGTTCCAGAATGCGGCCTTGGTTTCGCTACCGGTTGCGGGGCGGCGAACAATTGTGGTTCGGTCGTCACCCGATGGTCGAAAATTGCCTTCTTTCTGAGCAACACACTGAAAAAACCGCGGTATATCCTGGCGGCTTCGTTCATCCTATTAGAGTGCCCATTCGTCAATTCGATGCTGCCGTTCGCCCCGGTGCTGATTGCGGTTTCCTACCGCCAATAGTTGTATTCAACTCTAACTAGCCGGCTACGACCGAATGGAACCTCATCCAGGTCCGAATTTCGAGCCTGCGCCCGTTGGGCGCTGTGCACCAGCCAGGCCGCAAGGCCTGTTCAGCCTGATTTGTAACGGTTTCCTGACCGCTCTCGAACACCTCAAACGGGCCGGAAGACGTCCCTCCGTGGCCTCTTTGCTCGCCATGGCGGAACGGCAAACCGGGCTGAATGATTTTGGCGATCACCGGTTCCTGGAGCCGCTCGCGTTTCTCATGAAATCAGCCGCCCGCGAAAACAGACTCAATGCGCTTGGGCGATTCGTTTTCTATGAGCATATCGTTCAACTACTGCGCAATCGCCTTTATCTTGAGCTGGACTCGAAGGTGGACCCGGCTATCGGTCGGCGGAGGATCCCGAAACCGGTTTTCATCACCGGGCTACCTCGTACCGGCACAACTTTGCTACACAGTCTTCTCGCTCAAGATGATACCCTCTTTGTGGCCCCCTTGACCTGGCAGCTGATTTATCCGTCCCCAAACCAAGGTGATGATCGCATTCGCATGGAACGTGCCGCACGCCAGTTACGGTGGTTTGAGCTACTGGTCCCGAAATTCAAGCCGGTTCACCCGGTCGCTGCCGACCTGCCACAGGAATGTGTCGCCATCATGAGTCACTGCTTTATGAGTGAGGAGTTCGACACCATGTTCGATCTCCCGGGTTACCAATCCTGGGTAGAAGAGCAGGATCAGCGGCAAATGTATGCTTTTCACCGGCGATTTCTTCAGCATCTGACGGCCGGATCCCCTCAGCGCCGGTTCGTATTAAAAGCTCCGGCCCATCTTCGCTCAATCGAGGCGATACTCGCGGTCTATCCCGATGCCCAGATCATTCATACCTACCGGCATCCGCTCCGAGTTTTGCCGTCGCTGGCCAATCTAACGTATGTTCTGAAGAGCGCATTCAGTTACAGCGTGGACCCGCATGAAGTGGGCCCTAGCAGCTCAGAGTATTGTCTGCGGCATTTACGCAAGTTCTTTGCAAGCCTTGACCGTTTGCCATCAGGCGTTTGTACCGACGTTGCTTATAACTCTCTGGTGCGGAACCCGATCTTGGTCGTACGCGATCTCTATGCCAAGCTGGGCGAACGATTAACTCCGGCGGCGGAATTGAAAATGACGCGCTTTCTTTCCGATCCTGCCCATCAAAAATGGGGGCGCACCCTTTATACTCCATCGAGCTTCGGTCTTAATCCAGCCGAGATCGAGGACCAGTTTCGCTTCTATACAGAGCGTTTCGACCTCGCCGTCCCCCAATCGTAGGGAACGAGCGGCAACGCATCGGCTCAGGTGGCGTCGACTGTCTCCGCCACTTTGCTGACGCAAGCATATTCCTGGACTTCTCCAGGGAGTTTAATGAATTCCTGCCTCAAAACGCAGTCGCCAAGGGGCATCTCGTTCCCAGGAATAAAAGGCGGCCCTAATCGCTCATGTAAGTAGCCTTATGCGTATTCCCCTGAAACTATTGGCTCTCGCTTGTTTTCTGAGCGGGGCGACACCACTGTTTGCTGATATGAGCGATGTCCAACACTCGACCCGGATGGAAACCGCAGTTTTTGGAGGAGGCTGTTTTTGGTGCCTGGATGCACAGTTCAAACTGGTAGACGGCGTCAACAAAGTAACCTCCGGTTACGCCGGCGGACATACGGCTAACCCAAACTACGAGGAAGTTTGCTCCGACCAAACCGGGCACGCCGAAGTAATTCAGGTGGAGTTCGATCCTTCAAAAGTGAGCTATGAGGAGCTACTCCGGAAGTTCTTCTACGCCCATGATCCGACCACGCTTAATCGCCAGGGAGCGGATGTCGGCACCCAATATCGTTCCATTATTTTGTACCAGAACGATCAACAAAAGCAGATTGCCGAGAAAGTAAAAGCTGAGGCTCAGAAAGATTGGCCTGACCCGATCGTGACCGAGATCGTCCCGCTTCAGCACTTTTATCCAGCCGAAGATTATCACCAGGATTATTTCGCCAAGAACCCGACTCGAGGGTATTGCCAACTGGTCGTCGCTCCTAAGGTAAAAAAGTTCCAGCAGCACCTCCAAGCCGAGAAAGCAACCGCAAACGGACGCTAACAGAAACCGCGGATCCAGACAGGAACTCTGACCGCTGTCAGAATTTTCCGCGGGCATTCGCGGTCAAATTTGTTTGCTTCCATCGCCCATATCTCTGTAGTACCGCCTTGGGATATTCACGCGATGAAAGCGAGGCAATGCTTTTTAGCTTTAACGTTAGTCGGGCTATTTCTCGTGCGGTCTGTCGACGCGAGGGAACAACCGCCCGATACGACTCCGCACCAGGTCCTTCCAAATGGAGAAACCATTTCGCCCTTGAGTGTGCCCGGGGCTAAGCTGCAGGATCTGAATCCCGGGCTATCCGAAGCCCCGGATTTCGTGCCTCAAGGAGGTATCTCAGCAATCTTAAGCCCGGATCGTCAAACGCTCGTGGTTCTTACCAGCGGTTACAACCTGGTAAACGTTTCATCCGGACAGTCGAAGACGAGACTCTCACAACAGTACATCTTCATTTATGATTTGACCGGGGCCGAACCTCGCCGGAAACAGGTGCTGCAGGTGCCGAACAGTTTTGCTGGCATCGCCTTTGATCCGGCCGGCCAGAAGTTTTACGTAGGGGGCGGCAGCGACGACAATCTCCATGTGTACGCGATTCAGAAGGACGGTTCCTGGCAGGAGAATGGTTCTCCTATCGCACTCGGTCACACTGGCGGCAACGGACTGGTAAGGAAGAAAACCCAGCCGGTAACCGCCGGTCTGGCCGTAACCGCCGATGGTCGCACGCTGGTGGTTGCTAACCTTCAGAATGACTCAGTGTCTATCGTCGACCTCGCGCAAGAAACAGTTAAAGAGGAACTCGATTTGCGCCCGGGAAAACTCGATTCGCAGCACCAGGGAGAACCGGGCGGCGAATATCCCTTCTGGGTTGCTATCAAAGGAAACGACACCGCCTACGTTTCCAGCTTGCGTGATCGCGAGATCGTCGTCCTCGGCCTGGGAGACCCGACGAAAATTTTGTCCCGGATCAAAGTAGCCGGTAACCCGAATCGCTTGATCCTGGACCATGCCGGACGTTACTTGTTCGCGGCCGAAGACAACAGCGACACCATCGATGTCATTGACACTCGATCGACTCAGGTGGTGAAATCGTTGAAGGTCGCCGGGCCGGTAGGCCAGGTGCCGGATGAACTGTTTCGGTACCGCGGTATTTCTCCGAATAGTCTGGCACTCTCACCGGACGATCGCGTTCTTTATGTAACCGAAGGCGGTACCAACGCCGTCGCCGTAGTCGACCTGTTCTCCGAAACCCCGAGCCAGGCGAATTCGTCCCCAAAGTCTTCGGCGAAGGAGGATGATTTGTCCCTTCAGCCGGCAGTGGAAGGGTTAATCCCGGTTACCTATTACCCGAATTCGGTTGTGGTCAGCGCTGACGGCCAGCAGCTCTATGTGGTTAACGGCAAGAGTATAACCGGCCCAAACCCGGGCTACTTCGAGCGGAAGAACCCTAACCAATACGTCTTGGTTCTTTTGCATTCGTCCTTGTTGACGATCCCGGTTCCCAATCGCGACGAGCTGATTAAAACCACCCGCGTAGTCGCTCAAAACAATCTGTTCTCGGCAGAGGTAACTGCTGCCGAGCGGGATCTGATGGCCGAGCTCCGCCGCAAAATAAAACACGTGATTTACATTGTGAAGGAGAACCGGACCTATGACCAGATTCTCGGGGACTTGGGGCGCGGCAACGGAGATCGGTCGCTCACTCAATTTGGATCGACTAATACGCCTAACTTTCACCATCTAGCTGAGCAGTTTGTCTGTCTGGATAATTTCTATGACTGTGGAGATGTCAGTGCGAATGGATGGCCTTGGAGTACCGCCGGGCGGGAAAGCGATTTCGGTGTCAAAGCCGTGCCTTTGGAGTATGCCGATCGAGGTACAACCTATGATTTCGAGGGAACCAATCGAGATATCAACGTGGGCTTGCCTTCGCTAGCTGCCCGAGCAGCGGCGAACCCCTTAAACCCGGAGGATCCAGATCTCTTGCCCGGCACTGCCGATGTCGCCGCCCCGGATGGACCCCAAAACGCCGCCGAAGGGACCGGTTATCTTTGGGATGCGGCGTTGCGAGCTGGTAAGTCAGTAAGGAACTATGGGTTTCTCTACGATCTGAGCAGATACGAAGAGCCGGCCCCCGATCGGATTCCGCTGGAACGCCACCCTTTCGAGAAAAAGCTGCAGGTCGCGTATCCGACCAAAGCCAGCCTGATGGAAAATACCGATATCTACTTTCGGGGCTTCGATACCTCATTTCCGGATTACTGGCGGGAGATCGAGTGGGAACGAGAGTTTGAGCAGTACTCCCGGGACGGAAACCTTCCCGATCTGAATCTGGTTCGCTTCATGGAGGACCACATGGGCACATTTAAAACAGCGATCGACGGAGTGAATACCCCGGAACGTCAGCAAGCTGATAACGATTACGCGGTCGGCAGATTGATCGAGAAAGTAGCGGCCAGCCCTTTTAAAGATAATACTCTCATCTTCATCGTTGAAGATGACGCTCAGAACGGTGCTGACCACGTCGACTCGCACCGTTCGACCGCATATGTCGTCGGACCCTTTGTCAAACAGGGGCAGGTCGTTTCTCAATTTTACACCACGATCAATATTCTCCGTACGATAGAAGATATCCTGGGCCTGGAACACCTGAATTTCCACACCGCCACAGCTCGTCCGATGACCGCGCTGTTCGACCTGAAACAGCCTGCCTGGGCATTCCAGGCCGAACCCTCCAGCTATCTTTACCCGACCGAGCTGCCCATCCCGCGAAAACCAGGTACCACCGCGTCACGTTCTACTCACGACGCAGACTACTGGGCTGCCGCTACCGCTCAATTCGATTTCTCCAAGGAGGATAATTTGGGCGACCCGGACGCTTTCAACCGGATTATCTGGAAGGGGCTGAAAGGCAACGCGCCATATCCCGACGGACATTGATTGACTGAGTGTCTATCAGGCACTTCGAATCATCGCGAACTCGTCCCCGCGCCAGCGGCGCAAGAATCTCGAATTTAGAATCTCGAATCTCGAGTTCGCGTACGAGGCCCCAGGGAGGAACTGGCCCGAGAAGAACTTCTAAATTCTAAATTCGAACTTCTAACTTCTATCGGACCGGCGCCGGACCTGGCCTCAATTGCCACATGACCGTTTCCGCTTCCCGTTCTACAGTGAGCGCCCATGCTGACGATCTCACGTGTAACGAAGTCTTTTGGTGCCGATGTCCTCTTCGAGGACGTCGCCCTGCAGATTAACCGTGGGGATCGCCTCGGATTAGTCGGTGCAAACGGGTCCGGCAAGTCCACGTTGTTCTCGCTGATTTTAGGTCGCGATGAGCCCGATAGTGGTACCATCCAGCTGCAAAAGAACGCCCGTCTCGGCTATCTGCCGCAGGAGAATGCACCGGTCGGCGACGAGACAGTCTTACAATTGGCAACCCTTTCGGATCGAGCTGAATCATCGCCGGTCGCCGATTCCGGTGAGATAGATTTCGAACGAGAAGCCAAAGCCAAGAAGATTCTGGCTGGACTCGCTTTCCGCGACTTTGACCGGCCTGCAAGAGAATTCAGCGGTGGCTGGATTATGCGAGCTCACTTGGCCCGTTTACTTGTTGATGAGCCGGATTTGCTCCTCCTGGATGAGCCGACAAACCATCTCGATCTGGAAACTGTGGTCTGGCTACAGAAATACCTGCAGAGTTATTCAGGGTCTTTGTTCCTTATCTCACACGACCGCGCCTTTCTGAATAGCTTGGTGACTCGCATTGTGGAGCTTAATCATCAGCAGATCTTTCAATACAACGGGAACTACGAAGATTTTATTATCCAAAAAGAAGCGCGCCGATCACAGCAGCTTGCAGCTTACAAAAATCAACAGCGGCGCATCGAGCAGCTGCAAACTTTTATCGATCGATTCGGTGCCAAGAATACCAAGGCAGCCCAAGCACAAAGCAAACGGAAAGAGATTGCTCGTATGGAACGGATCGAAGCGCCGGAGGACGATTCGGTTTCTATCCATTTCCGGTTTCCGCAGCCGGCGAGAAGCGGTGCCAGGGTAATCACTTTTGAAAACATCCATCACGCCTACGGTCAGACTAGAGTCTATCAGGGCCTGAATCTTGAGATCGAACGGGGTCAACGAACCGTATTAGTCGGTCCGAATGGTGCCGGCAAATCCACCCTGTTGAAGCTCATCGCCGGCGTACTGTCAGTCCAGACAGGCCGGCGTGAGCTCGGTTATAATGTAGAGCTGGGCTATTTCTCGCAGCATCGCGTCGAGATGCTCAATCTCGAGCGAACAGTTCTGGCGGAAGCCAGCGACGTGAAAAGGCCGGTAGGCGAGCAAACCGTGAGAAGCCTTCTAGGCGCATTCCTCTTCACCGGAGACGATGTGTTCAAGCCCGTTTCGGTGCTGAGCGGCGGTGAAAAGAGCCGGCTCGCCCTGGCGAAACTCCTGTTAGATCCGCCCAATCTTCTGGTGATGGACGAGCCCACCACTCATTTGGATATGCGCAGCATTGAAGCCTTAATCGCGGCGTTGAGTCAGTACGCCGCGACGTTGGTTTTTGTGAGCCATGACCTCCATTTTATTCGTTCCGTGGCAACATCGGTTCTGCATGTCCGGAAAGGAGAGATCAGATTTTACCCCGGCGGATATGACTATTTTCTTGAGAAAACCGCCTCGACCGATGCAGACGCGGGCGCCCTGGAGCCGGTGAAATCCAGCGAAATGAATTTCCCGGCGTCTCCAACTTGGAGGCAACGCGATATCGATCGCAAGCGCCGCGAGGCCGAAGAGCGCCAGAAGCGTTACCGGATTGAACAACGACTCCGGGCGCGTCTAAAGGAGACCGAGACGCGGATATTGGACCTCGAGCAGAAGCAGGAGCAACTAGTTGCGGCCCTCCAGGAAGCCAACGGCTCGACCGCCGGCTTGAGCCTGGAACTCAAGCAGATTACCGACGAATTGGGAGTCCTGATGCCGGAATGGGAGCAGTTAGTCGAATCGATGAAGACGGTTTGATCTTTTTCGGATCCTAACACGAGAAACGCCGCCGATACGGATGATCGGTAGGGTGAGGCTCCCAAAAGTCCTGAAATGCTTCTCATAGGACCAAATTTCTCTTAAACCCAGCGTGAATTACGCCGATACACCTGCCGAGCCGCTTACCTCTGACGTATTAACCGCTCGCCAACCAACAATCTATATGCGGCCCGCGGAGGGGTCCCGATGTATACCAACATCGTTGGGCGCAGGGGAAGCGGCTCGGCTGGAGCCTCGCCCTACCAGCGTTATACCTTAGCGAACCCGATACTTGTGTTTTTAGGGAAGGCGGAGTCCATTCGTGTTCAAGAACAATTGTGAACTTATGTCCACCGCTCAATTCCCTGACGAACAAACTAGCACTGGTGAATTCCAACGCCAAGAGGATGCATTCCGGGATTGGGTGAAGCCGGATGGACCCTTTCCGGCCGCGAAAGGGAGATACCATTTGTATGTCTCGTTAGCGTGTCCCTGGGCGAGTCGAACGGTCATCGTCCGGCATTTAAAGCGGCTGGAGCCGGTGATCGGGATGACCGTAGTCGACCCGATTCGAGATGACCGCGGCTGGGCGTTTCGAGAGGGCCCCGGTTACTCTACCGACCCAATAAATGGCTTCAAATTCCTAAGCGAAGCTTACCTGCTGACTAATTCCGATTACCAAGGGCGAGTAACCGTGCCGATCCTTTGGGACAAAGAGACCAGACGGATTGTCAGCAATTCGGATGATGACCTGATGCGGATGTTCAATTCTGCCTTTGACGCGCTGACCCCAAGCCGGCTCGATCTTTATCCTCCTGAACATCGGTCAGATATCGATCAATTAAATGAGTTGATCTATCAGACGGTTAACAATGGGGTTTACCGGGCTGGATTCGCTACCCAACAGCGAGCCTATGAAGAAGCGGTTATCCCGTTATTTAAAACTCTCGATCAATTAGAGGAAAGGCTTTCTAAGCAACGTTTCCTTTTGGCTCTGTTCCGTTGGAAACCGACTGGCGGCTTTTTGTGACCCTCATCCGGTTCGATGCCGTTTATCACGGCCATTTCAAATGTAACCTGCGGCGGATCATTGATTATCCCAATCTGTTTGGATATTTAAAG
>JAFAVN010000463.1 GCA_019242435.1 Verrucomicrobiota bacterium
ATGGCCGTGGCTGCTTGCGATGCATGCAGTTGAGCTGCTGCCGGCACAGTGAACGGTCCTTGGACTGCCCAGTGACCGCCGCCGCTAGGAATGAAAAGACTGATGATCAGAGAAGCAATATAATTCCAAAAGGGCAGCGTGTGCGCATTGGAGAACGAGACGAACGCTTTCGCAATCGTGTCGGCCAGACCGGTTGCGGTCATTATCCCCATGATGCCCCCGTACAACGGGTATTGTAGTATAAGCGGACCAGTGACTCGGGCCGCCTGATTTACTGCGCGCACATAATTGATCGGTGTCCAATGCAGCAGTAGACCGGCGAGGAAAAACAAAAAAATAACCGAGTTCAGGTCCAACGAGATTCCGGTCTTTGCCCAGCTCAAACCTAACGCCGCAGCGCCTGCTGCCACCAGGATCAGTGTTAGAATCCATGCATGCTCAAGGTGATCCGCTATAGTTGCCGGCGGCTTATCGTGGTCCACGGTGTCATCCAGCCGCAGCCGTTCGGGATCAGCGGCTATGGTGTCTTCGTCGTGCGGCATAATGGCGGAATAGAGAAGCGGAATCAGGATCAGCATCGCAATGACGGGCGCCAGGTTGAACGGAGCGAATATCATCTCTCCGAGGGGGATCACTTGGCCGGTCAGCTTCTGTACCAGGTTAAGCGACGAGCCGGGTGTCGCCTGCGACAGGGCGATTGAACTGGAAAACCCGCTCGCCCAGATGATCCATCCAGAGTAAGCCCCCGCAACCAACCAGCCGAAATCGACCCGCATACGCGCTGCGATCCGCCGGGCAAGCAATCCGGCTACGACCAGTCCGCAACCCCAATTGATAAAAGAGGTGACCATCACTACCACAATCGTGGTCACGACGGCAGCGCGCGGGGTTTTCGGTCGCGAAGCAACCCAGTCCAGCACAAAGCGGATCGGCCGGGAATTGGATAACGCGTAGCCGGTTACCAGGATCAGCACCATCTGGAAGGCAAACGTGAGAATCTGAAACAATCCTGCGTACCAGCCATTCAGAATTTGCGGTAGGGAGCCTTTCGGCGCGAATACTGCCGCTAAGACTCCAGTGATGATCGTTAGCGTAACGGCAAAAATGTAGGGATCCGGCGTTATTCGCTCGAACAGATAAACAAAGAACGAGGTGATCCGGTTTAGGAATGTACGTTTGCTAAGTCCTTGGGCCGGGATGGAAGAACGGGAAGTGGCCATGTTCGCGGGAGGATTTTCGATTCTAGCCTAGAACAGCGAATTCCGAATCGAAAGACGAAAGGCTCGTGCTGCCGGTCTTCTTCAAGCTCGCTCAAAGGATCAAGCCGTCGTAGCCTTCGAATACGTTTGTCTGAAAAGCCCTGAATCGAACATGAGTTACTGAACGTCTTTCTCCATGAGCCAAAACTTTGCTCTAGAAATTCAGTCTATCATCTCCCGGCTTCAACCCATTCGGCTGGAGGTATTGCAAGCGGAGCAACATTTTCGAAAGGAACTCGATCAGGTATATCCGGGTAACCTGCAAAGCGCGCGAAATCTCGTACACTATTTAAGCCTGCGCCGACACGACATTCGTGAATTGCAAGAGGACCTCGGCCGACTCGCGCTCAGTTCGCTTGGCCGCCTCGAATCCCATGTGTTAGCCACGCTGGACGCTCTCATGGCGCTGCTTCACAAACTTTCAGGCGAAAATTGGGACGGACGTGTAATCGAGGAGACCTTCGCCGACTTCGATTCGGGCGCGGTTCTGCTCGAAAAGCACACGGTTGAATCGCTGGGCGAGGCCCCTGCCGGCCGCAATGTTCGCATTATGGTTACTATGCCCAGTGCGGCCGCTGACGATCCGAGGCTTGTCCGCAACTTTCTGTATCGCGGAATGAATATCATGCGCATCAACTGTGCTCATGACAGTTCCCCGGAATGGCTTCGCATGGTCGAGAACTTGCGAGCAGCCCAAAAGGAAACAGGTAAAGCATGTAAAATCGCCTTCGACCTCGCCGGTCCAAAATTGCGAACCGGCCCCGTTTCTCCAAGCCCCGGCTTCATTCGCTGGAAACCGGTGCGAAATCAGCTCGGGCAAGTTACCCGCTCTGCCTATATTGCCTTTTGTAGCGAGAATTATCCTTTCGGAGGGGATACGATAGCCATTCCGGTCAAGGGCTCAATTTTTCGGCACGCCCGAGCGGGTTATACTATCGAGCTGACCGACACGCGCGGGCGGGCCCGCACCCTTGTAGTCGTCGAAGTTGACGAGTCATCGTGCGTTTGCACGAACGACCGTACTGGCTATGTCATCCAGGGGACGAAACTTCGGCTTTTCCGGGGAAAGGAGCTTCTTTACGAAGACGAGGTGGGCGGTCTGCCGGAAGTTGAACATTCGATATCCCTTAGTGCAGGGGATGATCTCCTGTTGACGCCGGTGGAGGTGCCCGGCAAATCCGCCGAGTACGAAGAGGACGAGATTGACTATCGGCCCGCCCAGATCGGTTGCTCCCTCTCGGCAGTCTTCAATGATGCAAATCCCGGTGAGCGCATTTTCTTCGACGACGGCAAGATAGAGGGCGTCATTCGCGCGGTTCACAAAGAAGATGTCGAACCCCGACTCGAAGTAAAAATCACCAATGCCGCCAATGGGACCGCCAAGCTTCGTGCCGATAAGGGCGTTAACTTGCCTGATACCAAACTCAGAATTTCCGCGCTGACGCCTAAGGACCGGGAGGACCTCGAGTTTGCGACGAAATATGGAGATTTGGTATCTCTCTCCTTTGTTCGGCGTCCCGAAGACGTGGCGGAATTGATCCGCGAGCTCGACCTCCTTGGAGCGACCGAAACTAAAATCATCCTCAAAATCGAGAACCGTGCCGCGGTGGAAGCTCTCCCGCGGATTCTGCTTACGGCGATGAGTCGACCCACCGTGACGACCGTGATGGTGGCCCGAGGCGATCTCGGCGTCGAGATTGGTTTCGAAAGGATGGCGGAAATCCAGGAGCAGATACTTTGGATCTGCGAGGCGGCCCATGTGCCGGTTATCTGGGCTACACAAGTGCTCGAGTCCTTAGTCAAGCGTGGCCTGCCATCTCGAGCTGAAGTGACGGATGCAGCCATGTCGGGACGAGCAGAGTGCGTGATGCTCAATAAAGGCCCGCATATATTATTGGCTCTCGATTTTCTTTGCGACGTGCTCTTGCGCATGGAGAGCCATCAGGCAAAGAAATCCGCTCTCATGCGCAAGCTTAGCGTGGCGGAAATGGCTTGGAAATAATCGGTATTCTCTGTTTCTCCCTTCGTGCTCTCTGCCACGGTCAGGCGATGCAATTCGAAGGCGATCGGAATCCGTGATGCTCGAGGGTTCGCGTCCTCGCGATCCTTTGCGTTTGAATATTATAGGAAGTTGCGGCAGTTTTAGTCCCTTCTATTATGGAACTCGCCGGTACAGTTAGCTGGATTCTGGCGCAGAAAAGTTCGGCGGTTTGGACAGTTAGCCCGGACACGACGGTGTACGATGCCATCAAAATGATGGCAGATAAAAACGTGGGCGCACTCCCAGTTGTGGAGAATGATCGGGTTTTGGGAATTGTTTCCGAGCGCGATTATACGCGGAAAGTGATTCTGCAGGGCAGGTCTTCGAAGGAGACCCAGGTGAGCCAGATCATGTCCACAGACCTCATCGTGACCCATCCAAACGAAAGCCTGACCGAATGCATGCGGGTGATGACCGATAAACACGTCCGCCATCTCCCCGTGATACAAGACGGTAAGCTAAGCGGTATTCTATCAATTGGCGATGTGCTCAAATGGTTGATCTCTGCTCAGACCGCCACCATCGAGCATCTCGAGCAATATATCGTCGGCGCATACCCGACCTAGTAGCGCGTAAAGATCCTGGGATAGTCCTGGCGCGTTATGCCTTCGCATAACGCCGTGATGAGGTTTTTGCTCTGTACGGGCAGCCTGTCGAATCTCGTGGCAGTCCCGGCCGCGACTTATATTTATACTTTTATGAACTCCTTATTTGTCATCCACAGTTCTACTCGTTCCGCTAATCGCCACTGTCCGGTCCGAAAATGGGCAAGCAATCTCTTTGTGGCGGTGGCCCTGCTCACCACCGGTTCAATGGCCGCACAAGAACCGCAGCCCGCCGAGTCGCCCGCTGCCGCGACCGAGAAAGGCACGATACTCCTGACAATTTTTCTGCGTCATGATGAATCGAAGCCGCTGGACGAGATCAACAATGAGCTGCGCCGCCAGGGGTACTACAAGGCTTTCCCTCCCGCCGGAGTCGAGGTTGTTTCCTGGTACGTTATGATGGGAATTGGCCAAGTGGTTACCTTGCGCGTTCCGGCCGACCGACTACGCGAGGTCAATCTCGCAATTGAAAAAACGGCCTGGGGCGGATACCGAACCGAGTTCTACCCAACCTACGACTACAAAGCCATCGGCGAAGCAGAACGCGCAAAGAGCCAGTAGGTTTCCGTTCGACGTCTCGGCGTTTGGCGTTCGGTGTAGTCCCGAGCCCAGCGCGCCGAGGTTTTTGCCCCACCGTGATAGGCTCGCGACAGCGCTGCCCCGTTACTTCTTCCGTTGGAGTGGGACAGGACATCAGCTCCTGCTTTAACTGATCGCTACCTCCTTACACCCCGCCAGATCTAGTTTCCCTGACGCCAAAATCGGAATTTTTTCCACTCTTTTAATCTTTTTGGGAATCCAAAGCGCCGGCAGGCCGGCTGCTAACAGTTTCTCTCGCAGCGCCTCCGGTGTGATCTCGCGAGCAGCTAACAGCACCAAAGCTTCACCTTTTGTCTCGTCCGGGATGCCGACCACCGCCACCACTCGTTCTTCTTCCGATTTCCAATTAAACTGGTCCACGATAGTTGACTCAATAGTTTCATGCGGGACCATTTCGCCGGCTATCTTAGAGAACCTGGCGAGGCGTCCCTCAATGTAGAGAAAACCGTCCTCGTCAAAGCGGCCGAGATCACCGGTTTTAAACCAACCATCGTCGAGCACTTCAGAAGTTTTCTCCGGCTGATTTAAGTAGCCCTTGAAAACGTTGGGCCCTTTAAGCCACAGCATGCCTAATTCGGTGCTTGGCAGGAGTGCTCCGGTCTCCGGGTGCCGGATCCGGGCGGCCTGCCCGGGTAACAACTTACCCACAGATCCCGGACGGGAAGCAGGCTGAATCGTATCCCCCGGCCGACTGGGAGCGGGGTCCGGGAGGTTAGTGCTCACTACTGGAGCAGTTTCGGTCAGCCCGTAGCCTTCGTGTACCGGAAGACCAAATTGGGCTTCGAACTGCTCCGCCAGGTCACGCGGCAGCTTTTCAGCTCCCACAATCAGAATTTTGAGACTCTTGAACTGGTGCGGTTCAGCTCGCCGCAGGTAGCCTCTAAGGAAAGTGGGGGTGCTCAGAAGTAACGTGACCTGATGTTTCTCGACCAGCTCCGCGTTTTTCACCACGTCGACCGGGCTCGGATAGGTAACCATCCGTAACCCTTCGGTTATCGGGTACCAGAGAGTTACCGTGCAGCCGAAGCAGTGGAAAAAGGGAAGCGAAGCCATAATCGCATCCGATTCGTCCTGATTCAGGTAGGCACAAAATTGAGCGATATTTCCAAGAATACTCCGGTGGCTGAGCACTACTCCTTTAGGTTCGCCCGATGATCCGCTGGTAAAGAGCAACACGGCTTCGCGCCCGTCACCGGAGGTCGGCAATCCAAGTATCGACCCGAGCAGCGGCGCCGGCGTGACTAAACTCAGTAACCTCCAGCGTACAATCTTCGGTTTGAGCTCGGGTATTAACTCTTCCAGGCGATATACGTTCGGCGGCCACGGAAAATCTGTTAGCCGCTTCATCACTGGTTTTGCTGAAATCGCGTGAACGATTTGCCCGCTTTCAATTGCTGACTCGAGCGATGCCCGGCCGGCCGTAAAGTTCAAGTTGACCGGAACCTTGTTTGCCAGCGTTACCGCAATATTTGCTACCACCGCCCCGGCTCCGGGAGGTAATACGACGGCAACCCGATCTTCCGGGCAATGCCGCTTGATCCAACGGCTCAGCGCGATTGCCGCCGCCAATATGTCGCCCCGTTTCAGCTGGCGGCCATCCATCCCGTCAATGACGCCCACATCAAACTGATGCTTCTTCAGCCCTCTTATGGTGGCGCGCCCGAGATGCCGGTGAATTTCCGGCCGCTGTTCAAAACACAACTCGCCTAGTGCCAGGAGTTCCTGGCGCGCCACTGTGATATCGATCGCTCGGTGCTCGATTGGCTTACCAAAGGCGATCGTGACCAGTTGGGGAACCCGGCGCGGCCATTTAAAGAAATATCGGCCCCGCTCAAATGAAAAGATCGAGCTCCAGAGCCCATCCAACCACACCGGTACAACGGGCGCTTCAGCTAGCCGGGCCACCAGTTCGAAGCCTTTCCGTAGTTTGATCAAAACGCCGGTACGGCTCAGTTCCCCTTCCGGGAAGATGCAAACCACTTCTCCTGCCTTAATTCGGTCCGTGGCCGTTCGGATGGCCTCTTTCGCTCGCAAACTAGAGATCGGGATCGCCTTTACGAGTTTGAAAATCGGGTTCAGCCATTTGATCTGGTAAATTGACTCGTGAACGACAAAACGGATCGGCCGAGGACATGCCAGTTGTAGCGCCACCGCGTCTACATAACTCATGTGATTCGGCAGCAGCAGAAAACCGCCTTCCGGCAAATTCTCGAGGCCAAATCTTTTGATCCGATAAACACAACGGGCCAGTATGCTCGCGACTGACCGAAACCATTTCTCACGAGCACTATGACCGAACGGGGTGGGCATAGTTAAAAAAGAGAGTATCAGCAGCGGCAAAGTGAGGGTTGCCCACTTTGCCACTGCTGCAGCGTTGAAAGTAGCATATCGCCAGGAACTTGTCCGATGAAGCGGGTGCGCCGGAACAGGGTCTGGAAAAACTTGTTCGGTAAAGTTGGGTCTGCTCGACCTGGCCTGTAGGGTCGAACATTTTCTTTGAGTAGCTTTGTCTGCGGAGTCGGTTGGGACCATCGCGGGTAGAAGGCGGAGTCTGAGGAAAGCAAAAAAACCCCGATTGGCAAGAGGATAACGAAAACTAAGAATAAACTGCCGTTGGGAGAGAGTCGGTTCCGATCCTCCTGTCGAGCTGAGGAAAGCTGTTTTTGCACGGGAAACGAATACCCGCCAGACAGACATTCGTGGAATCGATAAAAGATTCATAAACATCGACACTACAAATAGATCCTCTCCATTCTCCCACGCATCACCGCCGATCACACCAGGGAGAAGCCTCGGCACGTTTGTCAGGCCTTCCTCCTTTTCACCGGAATATGGCGGCACCACGCTCAAGCGCCGAACGCCAAATGCCAGACGCCGAACATCGAACGCCGAATGCCGAACGCCAAACGCTAGGGCTAAGCCGTTGACGCCGTTCCCACGGTTGCTAAGCTTCCGCTCCATGTCCGGAACTCCGATGATGCAGCAGTACCAAAGCATCCGGCGTTCTCTTCCAAAAGGGACTCTTTTGTTGTTTCGCCTCGGTGACTTCTACGAACTCTTCTTAGACGATGCCAAGCTGGCGGCTGACATCCTCGGAGTAGCCTTAACCAAGCGGAACGGAATGCCGATGTGCGGCGTTCCTTTCCACGCCGCGGAAACCTACATCGGCAAATTGATCAAAGCCGGGCATCGTGTGGCCATCTGCGATCAGGTGAGCGATCCTCAGCCCGGCAAAATCGTTGAGCGAAAAGTCTCCCAGATTATCAGTCCGGGGACCGTCAGCGACCTCAACCTGCTCGAGGCAAGACAGAACAATTTCCTGGCAGCAGCCAATCAGGCCAAGAACCGGTTCGGCTTGGCGCTGATCGACGTTAGTACCGGAGAGTTTCGTGTCGCAGAGATGAGCGACCTTAACTCTCTGCGCGATGAATTGGTCCGGTTCGCCCCTTCCGAATTGATCCGGCCGGATACCTTTATCGACCTGACTGAGGGCGCTCCGTATGATGCTTACGCTTTCGAACTCGGCCAGGCGACCGACACCTTACGCGATCAGTTCCAGGTGCAATCTTTGGACGGATTCGGTTGTAGCTCTTTGGTCGCAGGAATCGGTGCCGCCGGTGCCATCATTCATTATCTTAAGCATCAGCTTCGCCGTTCAACCAATCACATTCGTTCGTTAGGAGTTTACCTGGCCGACGAATTTGTCGCCCTGGATGCCACTACCCAGAGTCATCTGGAACTGACTGCAAAGCGGAGTGGTCAGCCTGATGCCAGTTTGTTGAGAGCACTCGATCGGACGGTGACACCAATGGGCGCGCGCCTCCTTCGGGAATCCATTTCTAAACCACTCCGGAATGCCGAAATCATCCGTCGTCGACAAGATCTGATTGCCCAATTTCTGGACCAATCCTTTTTGCTGAATGCCTGTCGGGAATCGATGCGTGGTATCCGGGACATCGAGCGCACGCTGAGCCGGATCAGCCAGGGTACCGGCAATCCGCGCGATTTAGCCGCGATTCGTAGTTCTCTTGAGGCGCTGCCGGATTTAGCCGATCATCTGAATGCCTTGGCTCGCACCGCTTTGATCGGGGAAGAGTACGCTCCGGTGCAAGGGATTATTAGGGGCATCCATTTATTGCCCGACCTCCTCGACCAGCTGCGCGCAGCGATGGTGGAAGAGCCGCCCGCGGTAATCAAAGAGGGTGGCATTTTTAAAACCGGGTTTGACTCGGATCTGGACGAACTCCGCCGGATGTCGGGTAGTGGTAAGGAGTGGATCGCTGAACTCCAGCAAAAGGAGATTGAACGCACCGGTATTAGATCCTTGAAAGTCCGGTTCAACTCGGTTTTCGGATACTTCATCGAAATCACCAGAGCCAACCTCGACGCGGTCCCGGCGCAATACATACGAAAGCAAACGACGGTAAACGGGGAACGCTTTATCACCCCTGAGCTGAAAGAGTTCGAGTCTAAGGTTTTGGGTGCGGACGAGCGAGCCAAGCAACTGGAGTATGAGCTCTTTCTAAAACTGCGGGAAACGACTTTGGGCTATTTAAAGCCGCTCCAACAGACTGCTCGTGCTATTGCCCAGCTCGACATGATTACGAGCCTGGCGGAAACGGCGCGTTTGTTCGGTTATTGCCGGCCGGAGGTGAATTCTGATTTGGTGATCGACATCCGCGACGGGCGTCATCCGGTGCTTGATCAGAATCTTACAGAAGAAAAGTTCGTTCCGAACGATTGCCTGCTCGATGGAGAAGTGAATCGATTGCTCTTGATTACCGGTCCGAACATGGCCGGGAAATCCACTTATATCCGACAGGTAGCCCTGCTTGTCCTGATGGCTCAGATGGGCAGTTTTATCCCGGCCAAGTCGGCAACCATAGGAATTGTTGATCGGATTTTTACCCGGGTGGGAGCCTCGGATGATCTCGCTCGCGGTCAGTCGACCTTCATGGTGGAGATGAACGAGACAGCCAACATTGTAAACAATGCCAGTGAGCGAAGCCTTATCGTTCTCGATGAAATCGGGCGAGGCACATCGACTTTCGACGGTTTGTCAATTGCTTGGAGCGTGGCCGAATATCTTCACGAGATAGTGCGGGCCCGGACATTATTCGCTACTCATTACCACGAGATGACCGACCTGGAGATGGTGTGTACTGGGGTGAAAAATTTCAATGTGGCCGTTCGGGAATGGAACGACCGCATCATTTTCCTTCGCAAAATCCAGAAGGGCGCAGCCGATAAAAGTTATGGGATACAGGTGGCCAGGTTAGCGGGACTGCCTCCCGCGGTAATCGAACGGGCCAAAGAAATCCTTGCTAACCTTGAAAGTGCCGAGCTCAATGCTCAAGGCCGGCCTCGGCTAGCTGAGGTTAAGTCTACCCGGCGCAAAACCAAAACGGACGACCCACGACCGCCGCAACCGACCTTGTTTGATTTTCAGCCAGGGGCGTAACGCGGTTCAATACGTATCCATGGCTTTCCCTTGGCTTGAGCGCAATCTCGAGACCCCTATCCGCTTTGGGTTTCAACTGTTACGCGGGAAAAAACTCTTGGGCGTGCCCGAAGAGGCGGGTGGGGTAGACTGGCTAGACTGCGGTTTCCCTTCTTTTTGGTCGGACCCCTCCTGCAGCTGGCTAGCGGGATGGCGTTCGCAGGCCGCCAAGACAAAACTGGAAACGAGCAAAGCAAGGCAGAATTTCTTCATGTCTGGGAAAGAGAATGCATCGTCGCTAACCGCGATCGGTTTAAGAGTCAACGTCCAAAACAGGGGAACCGCCAAAACGCCGACGCCACCGTGAACATCCCCCAGGGCGCCAACCTATCTCCGTGAACGAGAGTGCCGAACCAATGGAAACGACCC
>JAFAVN010000013.1 GCA_019242435.1 Verrucomicrobiota bacterium
CTTCGCCCGAAGCTCGGTCACCATAAGGAACCAGGAGTCTGAATTTCGAATCTTAAACCTCGAATAGTTTCTCAGCGCTTTGCGAGGTGACTCTCTTCTAAATTCGACATTTGAAATTCGAACTCCTAACTTTGTCATTTGTCATCAACCCGAGGTTCAAGCGAGGATCGTCCACATGAATGCTCTCATCCTGGCTGCCGGTTACGCAACCCGCCTTTACCCGCTTACGCTGAATAGGGCAAAACCTCTGCTCCCGATAGGCGGCAAACCGATCATCCAATGGGTAATTGAACAGCTTGAACCGGCGCCCGATCTGGAGCGCATCATAGTGATTACCAATAATCGATTCGCGGACGATTTCTCAGACTGGACCAACAGTTACCGCCCTGGTCGGCCCATTGCCTTCCAGGTAATCAACGATGGTTCCAATTCCGACTCGGACAAGCTGGGCGCCATCGGTGACATCTTTTTTGCCGCTCAAAAGGCCGATTTATTCTCGACTGATCTGCTGGTGGTGGCCGGCGACAATCTTTTTAGCGAATCTCTGGCTGGGTTCGCCAAATTTGGCAGTGAACACTCGGCAACCTTGGGGGTATACAACGTACAAAGCCTGGAACAAGCCCGGAAATACAACGAACTGACCACCAATCCGGCTGGAATCGTTACCAAGTTTATTGAGAAACCGCAAAACCCCACGAGCACGATCTGTGGGATCGCTCTCTATTATTATCAGCCGGAGGTTCTACACCAGCTGGCCACCTATTTGGCAGAAGAAAACAACCCTGATCAACCGGGCCGATTCGTACAATGGCTCCACCAGCGGATCGACGTGTTTACCTACCCGATCGGAGGCATTTGGTACGATATCGGGAGCTATGAGACTCTCGCCGAAGCAGATCGGCTGTTTTCGGGTCTGGGCAGACAAAGTGCCTCAAACCCGTGATTCCCCTCGCTCCTCGAGGGAAATTATGATTGATTTCCTCGTACCCGTTTTTTTAATGCCATCCTATGTCGAAAGAAAGCAAAGCAAACAGCGCGTTCATGAAACCGGTCCAACCTGATGACGTGCTGGCAAAAATCGTGGGCCCCGCTCCACTACCAAGAACTGAAGTCACAAAGAAGGTTTGGGAATACATTAAGAAGCACAAGCTCCAGGACAAAAAGCAAATCAAAGCTGACGCCGCTCTGGAAGCCGTATTCAACGGCAAAAAGGAAGTGGATATGTTCGAGCTGACGCGCTTAGTGAATGCCCACATCGTGAAATAGCTCGGATTAGAAAGTCGGCCGGATATACCCCCGCACCAGCAGAGGTCAAGCCGTTGCCGCCGCATCGTGTGTTGTCTCCTCTCAAGTTTAAGCTCCTCATCGCGGTAGTTGCGATTCTCGTTCTAACGCTGATCGCTTCTCGTTTCCCGCTCGTACCGACGCTGGAGCATCTTTCTGCTTGGCTGGGGAGTCTCGGCATAATCGGTGCATTGATATTTGCCATCCTGATCGCCGTTTCCAGTCTCTGTCTGTTGCCGGCCAGCCCCTTTATTATAGCGGCCTCTGCCGTTTTCGGATTTTCCACCGGGCTACCAACCTCGGCAGCTGGGATTATCTTGGGCGCGGCAGCCGGCTATGGGCTATCGCGCTCGTTTCTTCGCAAGGATTTAGCAGACCAGCTTAAAAGCCGCCCAGCTTTTAAAGCAATTGACCAGGCAATCGCGGAAGAGGGCTGGAAGATTGTCTTCCTGTTGAGGCTATGCCCGATTCCGTTCGGGCTGGCAAATTACCTTTACGGCCTGACCGCTATTCCGTTCCGGCCGTACTTGATCACAAGTTTTCTGGGAGCTGTACCGGGACTCATCCTGTTTTCTCAACTCGGAAACGCCGGGAAAGCTGAGCTTGATGCCTTGGCCTCGGGCAATATGAGCAAAAACCCCGGTGAAATGGTCCTGCTCGGAGTCAGTGTAATCGCCACGATTGGTTTAGCCATCCTCCTTCCCCGCCTCGCCCGGCGGGTACTCCAAAAAAGGACGAAGATCACGGTTTGAGGACGTTCAGGACGTCGGAAAACCGAAGGTAGCAGTTATCGAGTCCCCTCTATCCGCTGTTCCCGAGAGGGCTAAATCTATCCGTTGATTGGCTT
>JAFAVN010000168.1 GCA_019242435.1 Verrucomicrobiota bacterium
GGTATCGAGGCAAAGCGTCTTCTGAGACGTAACTTTGGAGGGATCGCGTTTCCACGATCGTTAGGGGTATTTTCCAAAACCGGATCGCGGGGGCATCATCCCTCCAAATCCACTTAAATCCTACGCCTCGTCGGCTGATGACCGGGCTAATCCGTTTATTTTGACGTCGCATCTGTGAATACTAGTTGCGTGAAGCACGGTCTACGTTCTCTTTTCTGGTCGATTCTCCGGTTTCTTTTATTAGTTTCTAATATCGAATGAGTGATGAGGAAGTACGGCTTCGTGGTGTAGGCGTTTCACCTGGAATTGGCCATGGCGCCGTCTTCATCCACCATCCGGAGGACGAGGAACCGCCTAAACGTCGCATCGAAAGCAGCGAGGTTCCGGGAGAGATCGCTCGATTCGAGGCTGCCCTGATTGCAACCAGAGCACAGATACTGGAAATGCAGCAGCGCATCGCCGAAGCGATCGGAGCGAAGGACGCCAGCATTTTCGACGCGCATCTTCTGGTTGTCGAGGACCATACCTTGATTGACGAAGTGCTCCGTACCCTGCAACGGGACCTTTGGAACGTAGAATACGTCTTCTCCGAGGTAGCAAATCGTTACGCCAAGACGCTCAGCGAGATCGATGATCCCTATCTGAGGGAGCGTGCCTTTGACATCTACGATGTCACCAAGCGGATTGTGCGGAACCTTATGGGACGCACGACTCGGTCGCTCTCCCAGCTTGACTCACCGCATATCATTGTCGCCCATAATCTGACGCCTTCGGATGCAGCCGCTTTAAACCGCCAACTTGTTATCGGGATTGCCACCGACATTGGGAGCAAGACGTCGCACACCGCGATCATGGCTCGCTCGCTCAATATTCCGGCCGTGGTCGGGCTGAAGGATGCCAGCACTCGGTTGAAGAGCGGCGACAATGTATTGCTGGATGGCACAAACGGTCTCGTGATAGTCAATCCGGCCGATGAGGCGCTCTCCGAATATGGCGAGCTTGAAGTGCGCCTGGAAAAGGTGGAAGAGCTGCTCACCGAAATCCGGGACACGGCGTGCATTACCGCCGACGGGACGCAAGTTATTCTATCGGCTAACATTGAGCTTCCTGAGGATGTCGAGTTGGTCAAAGAAGCTGGCGCGATGGGGGTCGGGCTCTATCGAACGGAGTTCTTTTTCCTAAACAAAACTGAATTACCCAACGAAGAGGAACAATTCCAAGCCTACCAGGCCGTCGCCGAAGCCGTACAACCAAACTCGGTCATCATCCGAACCCTGGATCTCGGCGGAGATAAATTTTTGAGTCATTCCCATATTCCGATGGAGATCAATCCGTTCCTAGGCTGCCGGGCTATCCGTTTTTGCCTGGAACGCCCGGACATTTTCAAGGCGCAATTGCGCGCCATCTTGCGTGCCAGCGCCGGCGGGAACGTGCGAATGATGTACCCGATGATTTCTGGGATCTCGGAACTTCGGCAGGCGAATGAGGTGCTCGAAAATTGCCGGACTGAGCTTAGGGCGGAGGGTATTGCTTTCGACGAAGAGATGGAAACCGGTATTATGATTGAAGTTCCGAGCGCCGTCATGGTGGCGGATGCACTAGCCAGGGAAGTGGATTTCTTCAGCATCGGAACGAACGACCTGATCCAGTACACTATCGCGGTCGATCGAGTAAACGAGCGAATCGCCCATCTGTACCAGCCGACCCATCCGGCGATAGTGCGGCTCCTGGAAATGACAGTGATGGCTGCCCATGCACACGGTATATGGACCGGGGTCTGTGGAGAGATGGCAGGCGAGGTGGCTTTGACTCCGCTGTTGATTGGTCTGGGCATAGATGAGTTGAGCGCTAGCCCCGGCCTAGTTCCGCGGGTCAAGAAAGCGGTGCAAAGTTTGGAGGCAAAACAATGCCGCCAGCTCATTGAAGACGTCCGGAATGTTACTTCCGGAAACGAGATACTAGCCAAATGCGAGGCCATGGCACGAACGCGTTATCCTGAACTGCTCAGCTTCGGTGCCGGGCCGGAGTGAGCTCAAGGTTCAGTCGCTTATAATAATTGGTCACCCGGCAGACAGAGAGTTGGTTCTGGCTTTCTTCGTGGACGATCTCGACGTTGTGTACTGCCAGAACAGATGACCGCCGCAGAAGGTGAGCGGTGGCCAAGACATAACCGGAAGTGGCGGAGCGAAGATGAGAAGCGTTGATCTCGATACCGACCGGAATGGTTTCTTCCGGGTTTATACCCCAAGTTGAATGCATGCTGGCGGCACTCTCAGCCAACAAAAGGCTGATTCCGCCATGCAATAAGCCAAACGGTTGGCGGGCAGCATCCGAAATGAACATCCGTAAAGTGAGACCTTTCTCATCGACCGAAACGACCTCAACACCGAGAGGCTCGAGGGCAGTTTTTGGAATCAATCCTTGGAAATCAGCGAGTGAGTTCAAACCCGCAAACATCTATCTGGGGTGCTGGCTGAGCCATTCTCGGGTTTCAGCCGCACTTTTGTCGGGTGGAAATACCGGATAAAAAACGTGGGTGATCACACCGTTATCGATAATCATTGTCAGCCGTTTGATTAAAGTTTCGCCGGCAAATTCGAATGTAGGCAGGTTCAGGGCACGACTGAAATGCAACTCTCGATCGGAAGCCAGAAGATAGGGGAGATGCAATCGCTCCGCCACTTCCTGCTGATCTTTCGAGTTCTGTGCACTGACTCCGTAAATCCGGTTTGCACCGGCCTCTAAGAGGTTCTGAAATTCATCGCGGAACGCGCAGTTCTGAGGAGTGCACCCACGAGCACCCGGAATTGCGTCCCATTCGGGCGGCGGATCCTGTCCGGGCCTCCCGGTTTTCGGATAGCAGAAGATCACCGTTCTGCCCGAAAGCTTGGAGAAGTTCACGATGGAGCCATCAGTTGCTGGGAGCTCGATCGAAGCCAAGCCTAAACGCGGCAGATGGGCGCAGGCGCCGTCGTCCACCGGGACCGGAAGGTTGTCCGGCAATTTTAGCGACTGGGGCATAACATTATCAACTTATAAACTTTTTGAGTCTGGAATCAGGTTAACCATCAGGCGGTTAAGCGATGGCGTCACTTAGAATACGTGTGAATTTTTCAAGCTCTCTGGCATCAGTCTCGCCGAAGCGGTCAAATGCCGGACTATCGATATCGAGGACCGCGATCAAATCCCCGCCTTTTAGAATCGGCAAAACGATCTCCGAGTTCGAAGCAATATCGCAAGCAATGTGGCCCGGAAATTCGTGCACATTTGGTACGACAACGGTTTGGCGCCGGATTGCCGCCGTTCCGCAAACTCCCCGCCCCAGCTTAATCCGAACACAGGCAGCCTTTCCTTGAAATGGGCCCAGGACTAGCTGATCGCCATTTAAAAAGTAGAATCCGGCCCAATTAACCGCAGGCAGATTCCAAAAAAGCAGTGCCGCCGCGTTTGCCGTGTTCGCGATGAGATCGGATTCTCCTTCAATCACCGCGCGAAGGTCTTGTTGAAGTCGATTATACAGCGAAATGGAGTCTGCCTCTTGAAGTCGGGTCGGGACGGTTGAAAAGCTCACGGGCGCAAATACTTCACCAATTCACCGCTTGAAATCTCATGGCTGCCTCCTCGGCATTCTCACGCGAATTGAATGCCGAGACTCGAAAGAAGCCTTCGCCTTGGGCACCGAAACCAGAACCGGGGGTCACGACTACCTGGATGTCATGTAAGATCTTGTCGAAGATCTGCCAGCTGTTATAGCCCACCGGTGCTTTCACCCAAAGATAAGGTGCGTTAATGCCCCCAAAAACTTCTAGTCCGCTCTTACGCAGAGCTGTACCCAAAACCGAAGCGTTACCCAGGTAATGAGCAATGAGAGCGCTGATCTGTTCTTTGCCCTGTTGGGTATAAAGGGCCTCGGCGCCCCGCTGAACGGGATAACTGACACTATTGAACTTAGTGCTGAAGCGGCGATGCCATAAGGGATGCAGGCTTTTTTTCTCGCCGCTGTGAGTGCTCGCCAGCACCTCTTTTGGTAGTACCGTGAACCCGCAACGGACCCCGGTGAATCCGCCGTTCTTAGAAAAGCTGCGAAACTCAATCGCACATTTTCGGGCTGCCGGAATTTCATAGATGGAATGCGGAATCTCCGGATCTCTGATATAAGCTTCGTATGCGGCATCAAAAAGAATGATCGCTTCCGATTCCAAGGCGAATTCAACCCATGCCGTCAGCTGCTTGCGAGTAGCCGTGGCACCGGTAGGGTTGTTGGGGTAACAAAGATAGATCACATCCGCTCTTTCCTGAGGGACCGCAGGCACAAACTGGTTCGATTCATTGCACGGGAGGTAAATCAAGCCGCGATAATTCCCCGAAGAATCCGCTTCATCGGTGTGCCCAGCCATGACGTTGGTATCAACATAGACGGGATAAACCGGATCCATCACCGCGATTCGATTATCAGCGCCGAGGATGTCGAGGATGTTACCGCAATCGCATTTTGAGCCGTCGGAAACAAAGATCTCGTCGTTAGCAACATCCAGCCCTCGGGCTCGATAATCGTTTTGGCCGATGGTTTCTCGGAGAAAGTCGTAGCCTTGTTCCGGACCGTAACCTCGAAAGGATTCCCGCCGGCTTAGTTCGTCTACCGCTCGATGCATCGCCTCGATGGCGGCGGCAGGGAGCGGTTCGGTCACATCGCCGATCCCGCATCGAATTACATTTTTGAACTTCTCCGGATTCGCCTCCATGAATTGCCTTACTCGACGGGCAATTTCCGGAAACAGGTACCCGGCCTTGAGTTTCAAGTAATGGTCGTTCAGGTGGGCCATAGGCGACGCATCAAAGCGGATAGCAGATAGCGGATAGCAGAATGAACGCAATCAAGCCTTGCTCGGCAAAGCGGATCCGCTGATTGCTAAGTGCTATCTGCTATTTTCAACCAAAGTTTGCTGGCCTTGGTTCTTTAGCTGGCGGCTTCGAAATTCTTTTCCGCTTGGTCCCAGTTCACCACATTCCACCAGGCCTTCAAATAATCCGGACGGCGATTTTGATAGAGCAGATAGTATGAATGCTCCCAGACATCAACGCCGAGTACCGGTTTCAAACCCTCCATAATCGGGCTATCTTGATTTGGAGTGGAAGTGATGGCGAGCTTGCCATCTTTGCCGACTACCAGCCATCCCCAGCCACTGCCGAACCGGCCGGCGGCGGCCGCCTGGAATTTTTCTTTGAACTGGTCAAAACCGCCAAATGTGGAATCGATGGCCTCTGCCAGCTTGCCTTTCGGTTTGCCACCCGCATTCGGCGCCATGATTTTCCAGAAAAAGGTGTGATTCGAATGACCGCCGCCGTTATTCCTGACGACAGTCCGAATCGATTCCGGAACCTGATTCAGGTCCGCGATCAATTGGTCGACCGGCTTTGCTGCCAGATCGGAGTGGTCTTTCAAAGCGTTGTTAGCGTTCGTAATGTACGCCTGATGATGCTTATCGTGATGGATTTCCATCGTCTTCGCATCGATATGCGGCTCAAGCGCTTTGAAAGGATAGGGCAAGGGAGGTAATTCGTAAGCCATAGGATTTTCGTAGGAAGCTAAGTTTAGGCGAGCCCCTCAAATTCCAATTTCCTTGGCTCGCAAACCAAACTAAACCTCTGGCCCGAGAACCGTCAACCGCGCGAAAGGCTGGTTCACCGCTCCAACGTAGGGTGACGGATCCCCAGGGAATCCGGTGCCGTTACCGCGTCCGGCCGGTTTGACGGTTCCATTCTGGCAGCGGGATTCGATATTTCCGCGGTTCGCTGCCTGGCTAGTCCTTCCTCGATAAGCTCGGCCGCGCATAAGTGCATCGGAATGTCGCGCGCAGAACTTAAGTTTCGCAAAGCGGCTTGCATATCTTCGGTCAGAATGATCTGAAGAAAAGCTTTGTGCTCTTCCTTCAGACGCGTTCGCCGGCGGCGCTGAGCTTCCCGAAGTTGCAAGAGGCGTTTTTTACGCTTCTGGGCTACTTGCTGAATCATACTGGGGGGAGGGGAAAGCCCAAGGATAATCATCCACAACCAGGAAGTCGAGCGGCCTTTTCCATTTCAGCTCGCTTGTGACTCAAAAATTTGACAGGTCTCTCGGGCCCGTCTAAGCAGGAAACTTGTGTTAAATATGACGTTTTCTTCTTCTCTACCGGCGGCTCGCCGGGAGGAGCTGGAAACTCTGATGTTCTTCCATCCCCAGCAAGGGGAGCATGAATCAGGTATCAACGCTTCTATCCTGAGTTACGGATTTCCCAAGATCATCGTGGACGAAGACCGGCTAAGGATAGGGATTGAAGGCCGGGAAGTCCAAACCCTCTACGCATTTCTGCAGCGGGGACAACAGAAAGAGCTGGCGGGGGTCGTCGTCTACACCAGAACCGATGATGATACCCTGGCGTTACTCCATATGGCAGTTAAGCCGGAGTATTCCTATTCGGTGGGATACCGGAACGAACTGGTGCTGATCCGGATCCTGGCCCAGGTGCGGTCAATCGCCAAAAGGATTAAAGGGATCAAGCGCCTGTCTATAGCATATGCCGGCCTCATTGTTCCTCGTGCCACCGTTTAGTCTGAACCGCTGCCAGATTCCGGGCCGACCCCGGGGAAAGTGGGCGGGAATTTGTCTGTAAGCCAGGATGACTGAAATAATCTTATTTCCCGGACAAAAGCAATGACCCCGCCTCATGCTGAGAAAACCCTGCTCCCGATAGTAGACTACCTCGACGCGTTATTGGACCTCCGCGGGTTCGAGGATTATCCGAACGCGCTTAATGGCCTACAATTAGAAAGTCCGGGCCGCGTAACCAAAATTGGAGCAGCGGTTGATTCGGGCATCCGTACGATCGACATGGCGGTGGCAGAACAGGTCGATCTACTGTTGGTGCATCATGGTCTATTTTGGGGCGGTCTTGCCCCCATTTGCGGGCCTGCCTATCGAAAATTGGCGAAAGCAGTTGAAGCCCGCATGGCTATTTATAGTGTGCATTTGCCCTTAGATGCTCATCCTGAAATCGGAAACAATGTTTTGCTTGCGGCTGATCTTGGCTTGACTTCGCTGGCTCCGTTTTTCCCATACAAAGGGCGGTCGATAGGCTATTCCGCACTTGTGGACACTGATTACTCCACGCTGTTAACAAAGATCGAGAAACGGTTCGGCGGCCCGGTTTGGAATTGTCATGCTGGTCCGGATCGAGTCAGAAATGTTGGTATTGTCACTGGCGGGGCAGGGGCTGAGCTTGGATTAGCGAAGGCTGCTGGAATCGACACTTTTATAACTGGCGAAGGCCCGCATCATACATTTGCCATAGCCGAGGAGCTAGGCTTAAACCTGATTTATGCGGGGCATTATGCGACCGAGACCTCGGGAGTAAAAGCGTTAGCCAGCCGAGTAGCCAGCGAATTCGATCTGCCGTGGGTCTTTCTCGATCATCCCTCCGGGCTCTGAGTATAGGGAATGCCGAATTTAGATTCGGTCAACTTTGAACATAGAACATTGAAGCTTGAACCTCGAAGCGCGGCACACCCGAACCACACTGCGATAGACCGCTCCTTTTTTAAGCGGTCTCCGTTGATCTGCGCACAAGAGCTACTTGGTTGTTGTCTATATTGGGGTGAAACCGCCGGTATCATTGTGGAAACGGAAGCTTACACGGAACATGGAGACGAGGCTTCTCATGCGTTCGTGCGAAACTACACTCGGTTGTTTATCCTGGAACGACCGCCCGGGGCGCTGTATATCTACCTGAATTACGGGGTTCACTGGCTGCTGAATTTTCTCGCTAAAGGAGAGACTAAAGGCTTCGTCCTAATCCGCGCTCTGCAGCCGGTGTGCGGTCTCGATGTAATGCGGAGGCGGCGGCGGACGGAAAAAGAAAAGGGGCTCTGTTCAGGACCTGGAAAATTAACCCAGGCACTCGGAATAACTGCAAAATGGAATGAGAAGGATTTTTTCTCAATTCGGAGCGCGGCTCTCACCAGGGCGGCAACTAAGCCGTCTATCGCCGTGGACCGCCGGATCGGGATCACCAAGTCTGCCCACTTGGAATGGAGATTTTTTATTGCCGGCTCGGAGTATGTGAGTCTAGCTCGCAGACCTCGCGCACTCGACGAGCCCAGCCCATAATCGGCGGCTAAGACAAAAAAACCCGCCTCAGGACGCTGAGGCGGGCATCAAATACTCCTTGGGGCCGGAGGCCTACTTGGAGTAACCGGTAGTCGTCTTCGCCGGCGGCGGTGGGGGTGGGGTGTTTTCGTGGCAGGCCGAAATGCCCAGAGCAACTGTGGCAATCGCCGCCAGGGTGATGCATTTTACGATCTTCATTGTTTTTTTCAGTCTCGCCTCCTTTCCTAGCTAGCAGCACTTTGGTATTAGGCTGAACGTTTCGTCCAGACAAATGCATTTTTGCAAATTCGCGTTTGGACCGGATGATAAGACGAAGCCTTTCAGTACCAAGAATTTGAAACGGTTTCTTGGGGCATAGCTAACCTTCATGGGCAGAAGGCTCTCGAGCTCCGTTTACCGGATCTAAAATATCAAACAGCTGAAGGTCGCTTTTGTTGCGGAACTTATGAGCGATAGGATCCAGGACCTAGGTCCTGGATCCTCTGATCAGAACGCGCTGGATTTGGCGATGATACCGGTTAGGTTCTGGATCCCGCACATGGCCAACGATCTCAACATCGCAATCGTGGGCGCCACCGGTGCAGTCGGCGCCGAATTGATTAATCTGCTCAACGAAGCCGAGCTTCCAGTGAGCGGTCTGAAGTTGTTGGCTTCACGAAAATCCGCCGGTCAACGGCTTAAGTTCCGAGGACAAGAGTTGTCCGTCGAAGAGCTAAGCACAGAGTCGTTCGCCGGAATCAATCTCGCATTTTTCAGTGCCGGGGCTTCGAGATCCAAAGAGTTTGCTCCCGCTGCGGTCGCACAAGGCGCGTTCGTGATCGATAACTCCTCCGCGTTCCGAATGGAAACCGATGTGCCGCTGGTTATTCCGGAGATCAATCCTGAGGACGCGTTCAAGCACAAAGGCATCATCGCTGTACCGAACTGCACCACGATCGTCGCTTTGATGGCGCTGCATCCGCTGCACAAGGCGTTTCACGTCACCCGGGTCATAGCGGCGAGTTATCAGGCAGTTTCAGGAGCCGGAGCTAAAGCAATCGCGGAACTGACCAGTCAGACCCAAGCTCAGTTGGCAGGTAAGCCGGTTGAGAAAGTAATTTTCCCGCATCAGATTGCGTTCAATATCCTGCCTCAGGTGGATATCTTCACGGGTTCCGGCTACACCAAAGAGGAAGAAAAATTTGGGAATGAAAGCCGAAAGATTTTGCATCACCCATCATTACGAACCTCGATAACGTGTGTGCGAGTACCGGTTTATCGCTCGCATTCCGTGGCGCTAAATGCGGAGTTTGCCCAACCGGTCTCAGTGGATCAGGCGCGGGATATGTTGGCGAAAGCTCCGGGGATCGATTTGGTCGATGAACCCGCCAGATTAGAGTATCCGACACCGCTGGCCTATTCGGGAAGGAAACAGTGTGCTGTCGGCCGGATCAGAACGGATTCTGCATTGGATAATGGGCTGGCGTTTTGGGTTAGTGGTGACCAGCTTCTGAAGGGAGCCGCCCTTAATGCGATGCAGATCGCCGAATTGGTGCTAAAGGGGGGATAAACTGCTGAAGGGCGAACTGCGCTCGTTCGCAAGAATGCTGCGAGCCAGCTACGCCTTAATTGTCCGTGGAAAACGGAAGGAGAAGTCTGGTTTCTGCGACGGACCAATTTCTTCAGGCACCCAGCCCCAGGCTGCGACTGCTGCGCGATGGCACGTCCTGCCGTTGATCGTGACGCATGATAGAGTCGGCCTGCGGCGTTCGACTTGCGGAGTCCAGCTACGATTGGTTGCCCCTTCCGAGGCTAGTCCACTGGGACGGTACCCCATTCCCGCCGGTAGCTCAGAACAAACAGGAATAATGCAGCAGAAAGCTGCGTATTAGAGCATAATACTGCAAGTCAGGCTAATTCATGAATAATCTTGTAGGAACAGGAGAACCCACGTATAATCAGGCGTAACCATGGATGAAACCGTACCAGAAGGCAAAATAATGCAGGCTGCCTTTCCTGGCTTCGAGTTGTTCCCCTTTGAACGGCGTGAGCGGATTCTCGAAACTCTCAAAAACCAGGGGAAAGTGCTGGCCGCCGACTTAGCCGATTCGATGAAGGTATCGATTGATACCATCCGACGTGACCTGAAACAGTTGGCTACCGAAGGGCTGGTTCGCCGGGTACATGGGGGCGCGTTAGCAGCAGCTCCCTTTCCGCGACCGGTAGTCGAGCGCGCAGCCCAGGAGTCCACGGTTAAACGGGACCTTGGCCAACGGGCGGCGGCAATGATCCAGCCCAACAATCTCGTCTTGTTCGATGGCGGGAGTACCAACGAAGAGCTGGTCCGATGGATCCCGCCGGATGTTCGTTTTACTGCTTTGACGCCAAGCCTCCCAGTCGCTTCCGCCCTCTGCAAGTTGCCTGCAGTAGAGGTCATTGTGCTCGGCGGCCGCGTCCTAAAGCGGGAATTAGTAGCTACCGGGGCCCGAGCGGTCAGAGATATTGGCGATTTTCGGGCGGATCTTTGCTACCTCGGAGTCTGTGCCCTGCATCAAGAAGTGGGTGTCTCCACCTTCTCAGTCGAAGAATTAGAACTCAAGCAAGCCCTGGTCCGCTGCTCAGGCTCGGTGGTAGCCATTGTTACCAGCGAAAAATTTGGAAAAATGGCTCCCTTTATCATCGGACCTTTGGGAATTCTCAATCATGTTTTTGTCGAGACTGACGTGAGCCAGGCAGACCGTGAGCAGTTACGTAGTCAGGGCGTCTCGGTCGACTGATCGTACTGGCTTATACCGGCGCAAAAACTCTCCCCTCCAGAGCTGCCATTAATTATTTTGGACCAGAATTCATCACGTTCCGTTCGGACAGCTGTCTTTCTATTGTTTGCCGCTAACGGGCTGTGTATCTCGAGTTGGGTCGTCCATATTCCAGTGCTCAAAGAGCATCTGCAGTTGAACGATCAAATGCTCGGTCTCGCGTTACTGGGAGCTGGACTTGGCTCCCTGCTGACCATGTGGGTCAGCGGCTGGCTGATGGTCCGGTATAGCAGCCGAGTGATTGTTCTGTTTTCGGGTATTCTGTTTGCGATTTCTCTAATGGGTCCGGCGCTGGCGACCGGGTTTTGGTTCCTGACTATCGCTTTGGTGCTGTTAGGCGGGGCAAACGGGCTCATGGATATCGCCATGAACAGCCAGGCGGCGTCATACGAACGTCTGATCGGGCGTCCGGTTATGTCCTCTTTCCATGCGGGCTGGAGCCTGAGTTGCTGGGCTGGATCCTTGTGCGGCAGTCTTTTCCTGGCCAAACCCGGATGGCTGATCTTTCATTTACCGCTTATCGCATTGATTGGAATCTTTCTGACAATCTTAACCAACCGGACCCTGTTGCGAACTGAACCTGGTCGAAAGAACGCTCCTATTCTCCGTTTCCCGAAGGGCATGTTGGCGGTATTCGGTTTGCTATGCCTGGTAGTAATGATGACTGAGGGCGCGGTTGCCGATTGGGCAGGAGTACACTTACGGACCGATTATCAGGTGGCCGAATCAATAACCGTTTTCGGTTACAACGCATTTTCGCTCTGTATGACCGCTGGCAGATTTGCCGGGGACCGATTGGCTCACAGCTTTGGCCGGAAAGGCGTGATCGTTGTGAGTGCGGCTCTCTCCGCATTTGGCCTGTCTTTTGCCTCTTTGGCGCCTAGTTCCTGGTTGTCGATTGCTGGTTTTGCGCTGACTGGCTGCGGTATGGCCAACCTGGTACCTTTACTTTTCTCGTTGGCAGCTGCGCGAGCCGGAACAGATGTGGAACACGCCACCTCGTCGGTTTTTGCGACAGGCTACCTTGGATTTCTGATCGGGCCTCCTCTGGTTGGCTTGGTGTCAAACCATACGAGCTTGCCGATCGCCCTGCTCTGCCTTGCCGCCGGTGTTTTGCTTGTAGGTATGACCATTCTGCGCCTTAACGGCCTCCATGTTCCGGCGGAAGTTGGAACGAGTGAGAACGAGCGCGATTCAGTTACCAGTAATCGCTAATCAGTAAGAGGAGCTAGGATTGCTGATGAGTGCTTACTGCTTAGTAATTACTGAGCTCCCCTCGGTGCCATGATCGCTCCCAGGAGATCTGGATGAGAGTTGTCCCGCTCCAAGTGGGGGTACCGCAGACCGCCGTGGTAATCGATCTGCACCGTCTCGAAATGATCGGAGTTATTCACGATGAGTTCGATCGGGCCGGAGCCTGGAACAGCAGCGGTTTTAATAGCGTCGCGCAACCGTTCCGTCGAGTACCCGCGTGAGTCTACGGCAATGATTTTCATCGCCGGCGACAATTTAGCAACATCGGCAGGGCTATTACCTACTACGTCTACAATTACCCCGTCCTCCTCCAGGAGCAGACCGAGCGAATAGGACTCGTCAGCCCGCCGATGTTCCCGGGGAGTGTTATCCAATGCCGGGTTTCTCTGGTCTGAATAGGTCAGTCGCCAGCCTGCTGACTGGAGCCCATTCAGCGGGGCATGCGCCGAAATACTGGCAAGCCGCTCGGTCCAGAACTTCCGCCAATCGTAAGGGGCAACCGTGTTGAGCGTTTCGATCACATCGTCAAACGTATAGGTCTTAACCATCGGCGGTCCGCTTTGTCCCCCATGAAAAAGCCGGCAAAAGTCGTCTAGAGAGCGCGCCCCATTGGTCTGTTGTCGAATGATAGTATCGGCTTCAAGCCAGAGCAGAACACCCTCGGGATAGAAATCCACCTCGCGACGACGATTTTTCCATTGTTCCGGTGAATCGTACAGCTGAGAAGCATCATCGGCTGTGTCCTGCAGGGGGCGCCATTGTCTGCCCCAACGATTATCCATTTCGGCGGTTAGCTTTGCCAGCCACTCCCTGCTAAGCTGCGCACTGCGCAGACCCGAACGTGCCGTTAACACAAAACTTCCCAGATATTCCGTTAGTCCTTCATAAACCCACAAGAGATCGTCCAACATAGGTTTTTGAAAATCAGGTGTGGCCAGGTCAGCTGGTCGCCGGTATTTTCCGTTCCAGGAATGCACGAATTCGTGAGGCAACAGGTCAGAAACAGCATCCAAAGCCTCTTTATCGGTAAACGCATTTTCGGGGACGGCATTCAAGCTCGACTCGTGATGCTCAATGCCTTCGTGAAACGTCTGGTTGCTCAGAGTCGCCAGGAAATGATAGTGCAGGTAATGGGTAGCACCAAAGAGAGCCCCAGCTTCGCTGACTAGTTTTCGATATTGCTCCACTTTTTCGGCTGGTAAAGCCAATGCGCCGGGGATCTCAGCTACGATATCCATTTCGGCCGTGGGCAGGGTTTGGACAAGATCGATATGCCGATAATAGAGGCCGGCTATTACGGGTGAATCCACTAACGTTGTCAACGTGACAGGTTGGAAGTGGATGGTGTCTCCCATGGAGAGAATCGGAAGAGCAGTTCCGAATTTCCAGTGACTTGGTAATCGGAGATCAGCTTGAACGGTAAGTTCATCGGTTTTGAAGCCGGCCGGATAAAGTAAAACTTGGTTCCAGTTAAGCATTCCAAGGATTGCCGATGCAGCCGCGGATGTCGAGGTGCTTCCAGGCTCAACCGGAACGCTATACTCGAGATCGACGTCCAAATGAGTGGCGCCATCGGGCATTTGGCAGTGGAAGGAGTATAAGTCGACGAGATCACGCCGCCACGGCAGCGACTGACCGTTTGCCGATAGCTTCAGGCCGATCACTCCCGCGATCGGACCGGTTGGCGCATGTTCGCCGGGAATCCATTTTGGATAGTAGAGGGTAACAGGCCCAGGGGCGACCGGGATTGTAAGATGGGCCTGCAGCAGTCTTCGGCCCATTTCGGTGGCATCGACTTGAAGCGTAATCGGCGACGAGGAGCTCTGATTTTCACCCGCGTTTTCCGCTGAGAGACTGCTGGCCGAAATAATCGATAGAGCTGACAGGCAACCAACCAAAATCCGTTTCAAAATTCGTTTCCTTTTTGAGTTCTTGGAAGAGAAGACCGACAGCATGTCCGCAAACCCGGCTACCCGTCAAATAAAGAAACCTATGGGAAGCCCGTATAGGTAGCGGCGACTGTCCGCTGCGCCGCTAGTGCTAAAACTTCCTGTAGCCGAATCCAGGGCGTCTGATTGAATCCAACCCCAAAGCGCAGTCGCCACCGGCCGTGCCCAACGTTAGCACCAGCTGAAGACACCTTCCGCGGCTGGCCCGCTGCGGATCGACCATCGGTATTTCAGAGCCTTGGGTTCTGGCCGGCGGCGACTGCGCTTTGTGGTTGGATTCGACTGGACTTCCTGAACATGTTTTCCAGTGTTACGCCGCTGTCGACCCGGTTGGGACAGTCGCCGCTACCTGCGTTTCCGCTTGCTCCGACCCTACCGTTCCGCAGTTGTCCGCGTTTGGCCGTTCATGTGTTGATCCAGGAACTTCTCCATGGCGCTATAGAAATCGAACTGGTTTTCCTGGTTACTGAAGCCATGTCCCTCATTCTGCTTCACCATGTACTCCACGCTGATGCCTCGCTTTCTTAGCGCTGACACGATCTGATTTGATTCATTAACGTTGACTCGCGGATCGTTCGCACCTTGCGCCACGAAGAGAGGAGTCCGGATTTTATCAGCATTTAATGCAGGTGAATGCGTTTCCAGCCAGTTTTTATCCTTCTGAGGATCGCCGATCATGACATGCATCATGTCCAACCCCTGCTTCCAATAGGGAGGGATGGTGTTCAAGAAAGTTAGCAGGTTAGAGACGCCAACATAATCAACCGCAGCGGCGTAAAGATTTGGCTCTTTGACCACGGCCTCCAATGTTGCGTAACCACCATAACTGGCGCCGTAAATAGCGACTCGGGACGGGTCAGCAATCCCTTGGTCGATAAGCCAGCGCGTTCCATCAGTGACGTCGTCCTGCATGGTGCCTCCCCACTGTTTGAAGCTCAATTCCCAGAATTTCCGGCCGTAACCGGTAGAGCCGCGATAGTTCGGCTGAAACACAGCATAACCGCGGTTCGCCAAAAATTGGACTTCCGGGTTAAAACCCCATTGGTCTCGCGCCCACGGGCCGCCATGCGGATTAACAATGACAGGAAGATGCTTTGGCGCGCGTCCTTTTGGCAGCGTCAGATAGCCATGGATGGTTACACCGTCCCGAGCCTGGTACTCCACTGGTTTCATTTCCGTCATCTGGCTTTCTTGTATCCAGGGCCCAAGGTCATCCAACTTCCGCAAAGCTCCCGAGTCGACGTTAAAAAGGTAGTATGAACCCAGGGTTCGATCGCTGCTGGTAAGGACGACATAGTTCTCTTCCGGACGATCAGCGCCGGTGCGAGATACCTGGTAGCCGGGAAGCTCGGTTTGCAGTTTCTGGTAAGCGTCCTCGGTTTTTTTGTCTAAGAATTTGATCTCCGGCTTCCAGTCTGTGTAGGTAACCAGAGTCAGCACTTTACGCTGTTTGGAATAGCCAATGTGGGAAACATCAACATCCGCATTTTCATAGATAGTGCGGACTTCTTTGCCGGTTTCCGGATCGAGTTCCACGGCGGCAGACTTATCTCGCCCGATATTCGAAATCCCATACAGATGTTTGTTATCGAAACTGAAACACTCTGGATCGAAACTCTCCTTGAAATTTGTTGTTAAAACAGTTTTCCAGGCATCCTTCTCCGTTGCCCGATACAGCAAACTAGTATTGACACCATCCGTTGTGGTTGCCGCGCGAATCCGTCCATCCCAGTCAGTGATCCAGGAGCTGATATTCCCGGGGTTCTGGGCGACTAACTCGAGTTTGCCCGTCACCACATTCAGGAGATAAGCATCGAATACCTCCTTATTTCTCTGATTTGTTTCGATCAAAATCTGGTCCGGCGTGTCCTCCAGATCATCGATTACCGAGACTTTCACTCCAGGAAATGGAGTCAGCTCCTTGGGTTCGCCACCCGTCCGGGCAATGGCAAACAGATGATAATTTTCGTCCCCGCCGCTATCTTTCTCGAATAAAACCGTATCGTTGCCCTTCCAAGCTACTCCGCCCAAGTCCCGGTCGGTAACAGAGGTTAGCCGTTTCGGCACACCACCGGCTGTGTCTTCAACCCAAACATTTAACCGATCGTTCCATGGAGCTAAGAACGCGAGATATTTGCCGTTGGCGGAGAGTGTATACTCGGCCGCCTTTGGAATCCGAAAGAAGTCTTGTAAAGGAATCTTAGGCGGCACGCTTTCCTCAGCGTGCATCGTTCCGATATTGGCAAGGAAACAGATACAGATGGAAAGCGTGGACTTAAACAAGGGAGATTTCGAGGCGTACATCTGTGAAGATCAGCTTTTAGCTGGTTCGGACTTTAAATGTTGGGCCAGGAACTTTTCCATGGACTCATAAAAATCAAAGCGGTTTTCTTCGTTACGAAAACCATGGCCTTCGTTGTCCTTTACCAGGTATACCACCTCGACGCCGCGTTTTCGTAAGGCCTCAACGATCTGATTTGATTCATTAATATTGACCCGCGGATCCTTGGCTCCCTGTGCCACAAAAAGCGGCGCCCGGATCTTCTCGGCATTCAGTGCCGGCGAATGTTCCTCAAACCAGGACTTATCCTTTTCAGGGTGGCCTACCATTTCGTAAGTCATTTCCAGAAACGGCTTCCAGTAGGGCGGAATGGTTTGTAGAAACGTAAACAGATTAGAGACGCCAACGTAATCGACTCCGGCGGCATACAGGGTGGGATCTTTTGCCAAGCCTTCAAGAACTGCGTAACCACCATAGCTTCCGCCATAAATTGCGATGCGCTTGGGATCCGCGACTCCTTGGTGAATCAGCCAATTAGCGCCATCGGTAATATCGTCCTGCATCGTTCCACCCCATTCCTTAAAGCCGAGTTCCCAGAATTTCCGGCCGTACCCCACCGAGCCGCGAAAGTTCATCTGCAGGACGGCGTAACCGCGATTGGCCAGAAATTGAACTTCCGGATTAAAGACCCAACTGTCCCGGGCCCAGGGACCTCCATGGGGATTGACCACCACAGGGAGCTTTTTTGCCGCTTTTCCCTTCGGCAGGGTCAGGTACCCGTGGATGGTTAATCCGTCTCGAGCTTGGTACTGGATCGGCTTCGTCTCGCAGAGGTCCTCTTCTCGAAGCCACGGCGCTCGGTCGCCCAACTTACTCAACTCATGAGTTGTGGCGTCATACAGATAAAAAGTTCCTTGGGTGCGGTCGCTCATGGTGCGGATTACAAACACATTTTCATCGTCATTTTCAGAAACAATGAACACCTCGTAGTCCGGCAACCATTGTTGTAATTCGAGAAACAATCGCTCGGTTTGAGTATCGAAAAAATGATGTTCCGTCCTCCAGGTCGTGTAAGCAGCATGAGTCAGGACCTTGCGTTTTCGCGAAAAACTCAAGAACGAGACGTCGACCTCTGGGTGTTCGAAGATGACTTGAGTTTCTTTCCCGGTCTCGGGAGCAAGTTCAACAGCCGCTGCCTTGTCTCGCCCCAGATTGGATGTGCCGTAAAGACGCTGGTTGTCGAAACTAAAAAACGACGGCGAGAATGACTCTTTGAAATTGGTCGTCAAAATTGTTTTCCAAGGATCGGCCTCTGATTGGCGATAAAGTAAGCCGGTATTAACGCCGTCAGTGGTAGTGGCAGCTCTAATCCTGCCGTCGTGATCGGTAACCCAATCCGCAACATTGCCCGGGTTTTCGGCCGCCAGCGTTATTTCACCGGTCTCGACATTCAGCCGGTAAGCATCAAAAATTTCTTTTTGCCGGCGATTCATTCCGATGATCACTTCCCTCGAGTTTTCAGGCAGATCATCAATCATCCGGGTCTGAACATTATCGAATGGGGTGAGGTCTCGCACATTTTTGCCGTCCCGGCTCGCCACAAAAAGATGGAAATTCTCGTCCCCGCCGGAATCTCGGATAAATAGGACATATTGGTCCGTCTTCCAAAAATACCCCGCAATGTCGCGATCCGTTACATTGGTCACGCGTTGAGGATCACCGCCTTTCCGGGGCTGCACCCAAACATTCAACCGGTTTTCATGAGGACGGAGAAAGGCGAGATATTCCCCTGAGGGTGACACTTGATAATAAGTAGTTTCAGGGTTGCGAAAGAAATCCCGGAGCGGGATCAGAGGCGGTTCTTGAGTAAAAGCAATAGGTAGAGATGACATGCAGAGAGAAAAGACTGAAGGCTGCTGTTTCATAACATACGGCGTTCGCCGACGCGAACGCGGCAGGCGACCAATCAAAACCGACGCGCAACCTTCCGCAACCGGGGTTTAATGTCTCCGCGTTCATCCGCGGTCGCTGTTCGCTGATATGCGAACCGTTGAAGGCGCTGGGCGGTGTGTTTATTTTTAACCATGCGCCTGCCGCTACATCCGGCCAAAAACCAGATTACATTACCTAATGTTCTTTTTGCTTTGAGTGATCCGACCCGTCTGCGGATTGTCAAAGCGATTGCTCAAAACGATGAGATTAACTGTTGCGACGTTGAGCTCAATCTGAGCAAGTCGACTGCTTCGCGGCATTTCAGGGTTCTCCGGGAGGCTGGTATCATTCGGATGGAACCTCAGGGGATCGTTTGTCTCAATTCATTGAGGCGGGAAGACTTGGACGGGTTGTTTCCTGGGCTGCTCGACTTAGTTTTACAGGCAATGGAGTCAAATCGGGCCCGTAAACTGACGCGGAGCCGATAAAAAACGCTCGTGGCGCCCTGAAGCATTCCGGTCCGTTCCCGGTCTTGAGGCGCGTTCCGAAGTTACCTCCTTCACGGCGCTCTCACCCGTTCCACGGCGACCATACAGACGTCGTCGTCGAAGCTCTCATGGGAAGAGAAACGGCACACATCGCTCACAATGGCAGCCAGAAGCTGTTCCAAGGGAAGCGCGGCAAACCGGTTCAAGCTCGACAAGAGGGCGGGTTTGCCGAATTCTTTGCCTTCCGGTGATTCCACCTCATAGATGCCGTCAGTGAAAAGGATCAGGCAATCATCTGGCTCAAACGGACAGCTGAAAGTCGAGTAGGCGATCTCGTCGAAAAGACCTAAAGCGGGGCCCACTTTGGCCTTGTCATTAGTAATCGGCTCTGCCCTGCTTACCGAACGCCGGACCCGGACGGGGACGGGGTGAGCGGCGTTTGCGAACTGTGCTTCTTTCCCATTCGTATCCACGATCAAATAGAAAGCAGTGGCCACGAAGGGTTCATCAACCCGTTCGAGGATGGCTCGCAGGCGCAAGTTAAGGGCGCTGAGAAACCCTCCTGCATTCGACATCACCAGCCGGAGCTCTTCCAATAGTGCCCGGATAATTGCGGTAATCAGTGCCGCCCGCAAACCGTGTCCCATCACGTCGCAGATAAAAATGCCGACCCGAGTCGGGGATAGGGGAAAGAAATCAAAAAAATCGCCGCCTACCGCCGCTGCGGCTCGATAATAGTGCGCGAAACGAAAAGGGGGACGGCCAGAAAATTCATAGGGCTTCAGCGCCGGATACTCCCGGGGCAAAAGCGCCAGCTGAACATCGCGCGCCATGCGTAAATCGGCTTCGAGTTGAGCGTTCTTTGCTTTTAGTTCTGCCGTGGTGTCTCGGAGCCGATTCCGTTCCTCTTCCAGAGTATCCTCGATTTTCTTTACTGCCGTAAAATCGCGGTTGATTCCAAAAATGCCGATGATTTCACCCGCAGAATTCCGGAGAGGCAGTTTACTGGTATAATCCCAAGTAACCCTGCCGCTGGGATAGACCAGTTTCTCAATCTTGCCGATCAGAGGGATGCCGGTAGCGATAACGCGCTTTTCGTCAGCGGCTGCTTCTTTGGCGGTCTCTTCAGACCAGAAGTCGAAGTCAGTCTTACCGATCAGTTCGCTCGGGCTTTGCACGCCCATGAAATCGGCCACTGCCCGGCTCGCGCAAAGGAATCGGCCTCCTGTGTCTTTAAAGTAGATCTGGTCGGTCGCGTTCTCGAGTAGAAAAGCGAACAACTCCTGTCTTAACAAATTATCCTCCGGACCGTGGGCGAATGAATCTTTCACGAGCCTGCGCTCAATCTAACGCGCCTGGTGGAAAGGTCACGATTAAAGTCGAATGAGCGGGAATGCCGTGGCGGTGGGTTCAACCTGTGGGTTCTGAAAGCCATGCTCAACGGGGGCGGCGACGAGGCAATCGATCTGGCGGCGGATTGAAAAAACGGCTCCGGAGGAGCCAGATCTTTATAGATCCCGAAATTCATACCGTACCCTACGGGACGGATCCAGGCTCCGCCTTCTTCCAGGCACTTTTTGCCAGGCTACGATCGATTGTCCCTCCAGGACCAAAGACCGGTGCCAGTCCGTTTTTTCAACAGCCTGGAGGGTGACGCTTTGCGAGCCTTAGGACGCGCTCCCTGAGAGCGATCGCTCCACCCCTACAGAATCAATTTACGCCGAACCTGCAGGAATGAGAGCCAGCCTAGTGCGATAGTGAATGCTAACAGGGCGGCCAGATGAGACAACCCTTCGACCCAGTTCCATTCGCCCCAGCTGCTCATCTGTAGCAGCCGGACTCCGTGATAGAACGGTGAAAACTGTACTAGTACACTCAACCAAGAAAGACCGGTCAAAGGAAAAAAAACGCCCGACAAATAGTAGATGGGAGCAATTACAAATGAATAAACGGTTTGAAATTGATTGATATTGCGGACTAGGGAAGCGGATAGAAGCCCGATAGCTCCGCAGGGCAACGCCAACAACCCGCCAATGAACGGAAACAAAAGGCAGGCCCAGAGGTTCGGCACTAAGCCGAGCGCGAGTAGCACAAGGCCGGAACCAGTGGCCATGAGACCTGCGCGGATTGCCACCCAAATGAACTCACCAATGACGATGTCGGGAACGCCAATCGCCGTGGTCAACATTGCTTTGAACACCGATTCGAAGGTCATCCGGATATAGAATCCGTAGCTGCATTCAAAGAAAGCGGTGAACAAGGCAGTTGTTGCCACCATTCCCGGCGCCAGGAACTCCGCGTAAGTGCGGCCCCCGATGTGGCCGATAAAAGGGGATAGCCCGACTCCCAGCGAGGCGAGCACTAAGGCGGGATCTGCTAACGTCGGCGAAATGTTCGCGATGAAATCCTTGCGATATACTACCCAATTACGTACTGCTACGTGCCACGAGAGTCGGGCAGTGGTGATCAAGCTATTCATTTTCATCTAGTCCGTGCCCGGTCAGTTTCAAATAAACATCCTCGAGACTTGCGGGCCGTAGTTGGACAGCGCTTACATTAGTAACTCGTTGCAGCTCGGTGAGATCTTCAAACCGAGGCGCCCGGACACAAAACTGGCGCCCTTGCTCGAACGTCGCGGTGCCAGGGGGCAAGTTGGGCCGCAGTCGTATCTCTGTTTCGGCCGGAAAGTAACCGACGAACCCAGGCGCGTACTGCTGAATCAGCTCCTGTGGCGATCCCATGGCCATCACTCGACCTGCGTCCAGGATTACAATCCGATTACAGAGGAGTTCCGCTTCGTGCATGTAGTGTGTGGTAACCAGTACGGTCTTGCCTTCTTGTCGGTAACCGAGAACGCGTTCCCAGATCAAATGCCTGACAGTTGGATCTAGCCCGGTGGTTGGTTCATCCAGGATGAGCAGTTCGGGGTTAACCAACAATGCGCGAACAAAAGCAAGCCGGCGCTTCATCCCACCGGAAAGCGACCGGATTGGCGCATCCCGTTTGTGATCCAATGCCATGTGCGCCAACAACTGTTCGATCCGCTCGGTAGCCATTCCGCGCGGAAGTCCCACAAATCGGGCGTATAGCCGCATGTTTTCCAGAACGGTTAATTCCTCGTCCAAGGCGTTTTCTTGCGGCACGATTCCAATCCGAGCTTTGACCGCGCGAGGCTCTCGCTTTGGATCCAGACCGAACACCCGAAGTTCACCACCGGTCGGTGCAACCGTGCCGTATAAACAACCGATGAATGTAGATTTTCCGGCGCCATTCGGGCCAAGTAATCCAACACACTCCCCGGCAGTTACTTCCAGATCGCATCCTCGCAGTGCGTCAAGCGAGCCGAAGCTTTTCATCAGGCCCTGCGCCTCGATCACTCTGGTCGCAGTCTCCGTCATCGGGGTAAAGGAGGGTGGGTGGAGGTCGCGGGCAAGTGGAAAGAGTGATTGGTAAGAGGTGAGAAATGATCGCTGAGACGTGAGAAGTGATTGGTGATTGGTAAGAAGAGGCTCGCCGTTGAGCCGGCGGCCGCCGGAACAGATGACGAAGAGCCCACCTTAGTCCTGGGTCTCCATCAATCCCGCAAAATCTCCTTCAACAGATTGAAAGCAGCAACCTGCTTTCCTTCCTCCAATAAATCCACCGCCTTGCGGACTTGGTCTTTTAAATCAGCCAGTTGATCACTCTCGGTGGTTGCTGATTCGCCTCGTACGGGTGAAGGAAAATCGACCAGCTTTTTTTCATGGCCAGCTTTGGATTGGGTGGCTTGATGACCCTTCTCGTCCTTGTTAGCAGTCGCTTTTGACTTCTTAGGTCGTGCCTTGGTTTGCCTTGCCGGCGGCCGAAACAATAAAGGAGGGCTGTGACTCGAAACAGTCAGGAAGGTCGCCTTCTGTTCTGGTTGGCCCGGGGGCTTGGGAGTCGTCTTTCGTTCAGGTGAGGCGGTGCGCTCCGGTGACTTGGTGGTCGACGCGGATTTGTCTGCAGCCTCGCTCTCGGCCCCCAGCAAATCGTATTTGATACCAACGATCTGGTCGTCCTCGAAAGCGCGCAGGGATTTCGGAAAGATGAAGTACTGGCGTGATCTCCCTTCCTCGAACCCCACCGCCCCATAATCGGTCCGCCCGCCTCCTTGATAGAGCGTCATGACTCGCTGCGACCGGATAGCCGCCTGCAATGTCTTGTCCTTTTTCGGATCGATCAAAAGAAGGTGGATTTCGGGCTTGCCGCATGCCTCCAGGACTTTGGAGAAGCGCACCGTTTTCATGGGAATATGAACAGGATGGAAACCGAAAAGCTTTTTTGCAAGCTAGGCTAGAGAAAATCGCCGTTGGAGCGTGCCTCGCTTGCGAGGCCGACATCCCAACGGTTCTCTTGACCTTGCCTCGCTTGGGAGGCCGACATCCCAACGGTTCTCTTGAACCTTGCCTCGCTTGGGAGGCCGACATCGGAACGGCTCTCTTGAACCTCACTTGGCTTGCGAGGCCGACATCGGAACGCTTCTCCTGAACCTTGCGTCGCTTGCGAAGTCGACATCGCTCTTTAGAACATCTGCCTGAAATGCCGAAAAAGACCGTCCGTCCCAAACATCATTCACGCATCGTGCCAACAGAGTTGGTTCAACATCCCCTGATATGGCCACTGTTCCGCGTTCGCCACAAAACCAT